>NZ_DATFFD010000293.1:0-12319 GCF_035250425.1 Sphingopyxis sp. | reverse complement strand
TGTCAGGATGAACCAGTGCACGAGATTAATCCGCTGGCTTGGTCGGCAAATCTGCGACTTCAATCTCGCCCGCCGTCCCGATCGAACGATCGACCAGGCCCGAACGCATCATCCACCAGAAAATGAGGATGCCGGGAACCGCCAGCGCCGTCGTCAGCAGGTAAAAATCGACATAGCCGAATTGTTCGATCAGCTTTCCGGCACTGGTTCCCGTCAGAAACCGTCCCAGGATGCTCGCCGCTGCGGAGAACAGCGCAAAATGGGTCGCGGTGAAGCGCAGGTCGGCTAGCGCCGAAAGATACGCAACGACACAGACGCCGCCGATGCCGCTTGCGAAATTCTCGAACCCGATTGCGCCCGCCATGCCCCAATTGCTGTGTCCCGCGGCGGCAAGGCCGGCAAAGCTGAAATTGGAAATCGCCATAAGGATGAGACTGAGCAGCACCGACCGCTTCATGCCGAGCCGGGCATAGATGATGCCGCCGACGAACACGCCGGCAAGCAGCGCCCAGAACCCCAGCCCGACATCATAGAAGGCGATCTCGTCGTTGGTGTAGCCCAGGTCTTCGAACAACAGCCGGAAGGTCAGGTTGGCGAGCGTGTCGCCGATCTTGTGCAACAGCAAGAAGAACAGGATCAAGATCGCCCCCTCGCGCGCGAAAAACTCGGCGAGCGGTCCGATCGCGCCCTTGTCGGGCGCCTGGCCTTCGCGCGACTTGGTCGGCAGCGTGACCAGCGCCGCGATAATGATCGCGCCCAAAGCCAGGACGGCGCTTAACAACGTCGAGCCAACATAAGCCGCGATCGTGCCCCAATCCGTCGCCAGAACGGCGACCAGCGCCAGCGCAGGAAGCGCGATGATCCAGTTCACCAGCCCGCTCCACCCGATATCGCGCGAGCGGCGGGCGGAAAGGTCGAACAGCGGGAACAGATAGCCGACGAGCACCATCAGCGTAAGAATGTCGACATCGAGCCATTGATCGATCTGCCTCGCGACGAGGAAGGCAATCGGGAAGCTGAAGATGAAGACCGCGTAATAAGCGCGCGACAGATAGGCAGGCCAATGGCGCTCGATCTTGCGTTCGGGTTCGCCCATGACCAGCCCCGTGACGATCGCCGGCAGGACCAGCGCCGCGCACACCATATAGGCGACGCCCCACCCGGCGCGTTCCGCCACAACCAGGGCCAGCGCGCCCGCGACCGCGGCACCGATGCGCCAGCCATATTGCGACATCCCCGATCCCGTACCCAATTGCTCGGGCGAGAGCAGTTCGATCCGATAGGCGTCGATGACGATGTCATAGGTCGCCCCGGCCAGTCCGACCGCAATCGCGGCCAGCGCCACGACCGCGAGCGACGCCTTGGGGTCGAGATTGCCCAGCACCGATACCGCCATGAACACCAGCGCGCCGACAAGGATCAGCCACGATCGCCGCTGCCCGATGCTGCCGAGAATGGGGATGCGGAATCGGTCGATCGCCGGGGCCCACGCCCATTTCAGATTATAGGCGAGAAAGGTCAGCGCGAAGGCGGTGACCGAGGATTTTTCGATCCCGTCCTGCGCGAGGCGGGTCGTCAGCGTGGCGCCGATCATCGCGAACGGAAAACCCGACGATATGCCGAGGAACAGCGCCGCGAGTGGCGCGGGTTCCAGATAGGGCCGCAGGCTGTCGCGCCACCCTTGCGGTGCCGGCATCGCCTCATCTGTCGACATGATATTCCCCCTTAGCAGCGTACGGATCGGCCATTGCCCATGTCACAAACGGCCTAACGCGTTGGGGATAAATTGGAAGCGGCTAATTGGCCGCCCGCCGCTTGCGACCGGTCGGCCCGCCGCATCTCACGCTGCGGCGGGCCGCCAGAAAGTCGTCAGCCCGCTGACCTTGCGCGGCGCCTGGTTCTTGCACGTCATCGACTCGACCGCCTTCAGCGCTGAAACCAGCGCCGAAGCGCTGTGCGGCTTGCTGAGGCAGGCGATGGCGATTTCTTCGGCATCGGCGGGGCATTGTCCCGTCACCAGCAGCACAGCGATACCGCGGTCGCGCGCCAGCCGCGCGACTTCGCGCCCCGTCATATGCCCCGCAAGGCCCAGGTCCAGAACGACCGCATCGATCGGTTCGGCGGCCATGATCGCCACCGCGGCCTCGCCCGAATCGACCGTTGCGACGATGTCGTACCCGCCAAGTTTCAGCGTGTGCTCATTGTCGAACGCGGTCAGCGGATCATCCTCGATGATCAGCAACCGCTTGATACAGGACGGGCGGTGGGCGAACAGCATGATGACTCCCTTAGGGTTCGTGTGCCATGACTCGCTCCGCGCCGTCCTGCAAGATTGCTTCTGCTTGCCATCGACGAAGCGAGTCTTTTCCGGCTATGAGCGTGGTCACAACGCAACACCATTTTCCTTGAAAACGACAAGAAAGCTTCATCCGTTCCGATGACGACCCGCCGTCCACCCCGCTCGACGCCTCGCCCCACCGCAGACCGCGACGCTCCCAAAGGCCGCCGTGACGCGCGCGGTGCCGCGACCGCGCTCAAGACCAAACCCGCCGAGGCCGAACGCGAGGACGGGCCGCAGCGCATCGCCAAGCTACTCGCGCGCGCCGGCGTCGGCTCGCGGCGCGATGTCGAACGCATGGTCGAGGAGGGGCGCATCGCGCTGAACGGCCAGGTCATCGTCCATCCCGCGCCGCTGCTCACCTCGCTCGAAGGATTGACCGTCGACGGCAATCCTGTCGCCAAACCCGTCTCGACGCGCCTCTACCGCTTCAACAAGCCCGCGGGCTGCATCACCGCGGCGCGCGATCCCAAGGGCCGCAAGACGATCTATGACCTGCTGCCCAAGGACCTGCCGCGCCTGATGCCCGTCGGCCGCCTCGACTATAATACCGAAGGGCTTCTGCTCCTCACCAACGATGGCGAGTTCAAACGCCAGCTCGAACTGCCGGCGAGCGGGGTCGAGCGCACCTACCGCGCGCGCGCCTTCGGCGACATCAGCCAGGCGCAGCTCGAGGAGCTGGCGATGGGGATCGAGATCGACGGCGTCCGCTACGGCAAGATCGACGCCAATCTCGAACGCCGCACCGGCCGCAACCAGTGGGTCGAAATGACGCTGACCGAAGGCAAGAACCGCGAAGTCCGCAAGGTGCTCGAACATTTCGGGCTCCAGGTCAGCCGGCTGATCCGCACGCGTTACGGCGCGTTCGAACTCGGCGGCATGCCGCTCGGGTCGGTCGATGTCGTGCCGCGCGACGAACTGTTCAAATTCCGGCGGCACCTCGGCTGATGCGCGTCATCGCTGGTGAATGGCGTGGCCGCAAGCTGCTCGCGCCCAAGAACGACACGACCCGCCCGACCGCCGACCGGACGCGCGAAACGCTCTTCTCGATGCTGACGAGCCGTGTCGGCAGTTTCGAGGGGCTTGTCGTCGCCGACCTTTTCGCGGGGTCGGGCGCGCTCGGGATCGAGGCGCTGTCGCGCGGCGCCGAACAATGCCTGTTCGCCGAGCAGGATCGCGACGCGCTAGATGTGTTGCGCAAGAATCTGAGCGCGTTGGAAGCGACCGTACGCGCCGATATCCGCGCCGGCTCGGTGATGAGCCTCGGCCCCGCCAAGCGCACCTATGATCTGCTGATGATCGATGCGCCTTACGACACCGGCGCGGGCAGCGTCGCGCTCGACAAGCTCAATCGCCTCGGCTGGATCGGCCCCGACAGCTGGGTGTCGATCGAGACCGCGCACAATGAAACGGTCGATATCGCGGGCTTCGAAATCGATGTCGAGCGCAAGGTGGGCAAGGCGAAGCTGACGCTGCTGCGCCTCGCCTGACCCAACTTCGTCATTCCCGCGAAAGCGGGAACCCAGCGAGCAACCGTTGCGGGCTGGGTTCCCGCTTTCGCGGGAATGACGAAGTTTTAGTTTGCATGAACGCTTTCGCGCCGCACCATCAGCAAGCCGATCCAGCTCACGATCCCCGCCACCGCCAGATACAGCCCGACCATCGCGGTCCCTCCGCGTTCGGCCAAGGCCTGCGCAACGATCGGCGCCATCGCGCCGCCCATTATACCACCCGCGTTGAACGCCACCGACGCCCCCGTATAGCGCACGCGCACCGGGAACAGCCCGGTCAGCCACCCGCCGAGCGGGCCATAGACCAGTCCCATCACGAACAGCGCGGTCGCGAGCCCGAGGAAGATCATCAGCCAGCTTCCCGACGCCAGCGACGGGCCGAACAGGAAGCCGACCAGCACAGTCGCGCCGCATCCCCAGGTCAGCACGCGATGCGCGCTCGACGCATCGCTCCAATAGCCCGCAAAGACGATCCCGAACGCCATGAACAGGATCGCGCCAAGCTGGATCAGCAGAAACTGTTCCTTCGGATAACCGAGCGCGGTCGTCCCATGCGCCAGCGCAAAGCTGGTCGCGAGGTAGAAGATCGCAAAGCAGGCGACGACCGCAAAGGTGCCGGCAAGCGTCGCCACCAGATGGTGCCGGAACAACTCGCCCAGCGGCACCGCGACGGGCGCCTCCTTCTCCAGCGCCTCGGAAAAATCCGGCGTCTCGCCGATCTTCAGCCGCACCCACAGCCCCAGCCCGACAAGCACCGCCGACAGAAGGAACGGAATGCGCCAGCCCCATGCAGCGAAATCGGCGTCGCTGAGCCCAAGCCCCAGCAGCAGGAACAGCCCGTTCGCGGCGATGAAACCCACCGGCGCGCCCAATTGCGGGAACATCCCAAAGCGCGATTTCCACCCAGGCGGTGCATTCTCGACGGCCAGCAACGCCGCCCCGCCCCACTCGCCGCCGAGCCCGAACCCCTGCCCGAAACGCAGGATGCAGAGCAGCAACGGCGCGACCCATCCGACCATCGCATAGGTCGGCAGGAAGGCGATCAGCAGTGTCGAGGCGCCCATCAGCATCAGCGAGGCGACCAGCGTCGATTTGCGCCCGATCCGGTCGCCATAATGGCCGAACACAATCGCCCCGACGGGCCGCGCAAAAAAGGCCAGCCCGAAGGTCATGAAGCTGTACATCAACTGCGCCGAGTCCGAACTCTGGGGAAAGAAGAGCGGCCCAAACACCAGCGCCGCGGCGGTGCCGTAGATATAGAAATCGTAAAATTCGACCGCGGTGCCGACAAGGCTCGCAGTCAGGATGCGCCGATGCGCCCGGTAAGGTGCCAGATCCACGGGCTATGCTCTCCCCCTTTGGTTCGGCGCCGCTTTGGACGCCTTGCCTCGCATGGCGCAAGCCGCAATGCGCGCGCTATTGTCCTTTGGCGGGAAGCCGCGCCCGAAGCCGTTGCAGTTCCTGCCCCGACAAGGGCGCAAGCCGACCGGCCGCCTTGCCTTCGCGCAGCCGTTTGCGATCCTTCTCCGACGGATCGACACGGCGCACGCGGACCAGCGCGTGCCCCTGCGTCTTCATGCCGAGCTCTTCCGCCGCGCCGCGCGACAGGTCGATGACCCGCCCGAGCGCGAACGGCCCGCGATCGTTCACGCGCACGATGATCCGCCGCCCCGTATCGAGCGCGGTGACCTCGACATAGGTCGGTAACGGCAGCGTCGTGTGCGCCGCGGTGATCCAGCCGGGCCGGAACTGTTCGCCATTGGCGGTGCGGTTACCCGACTCGCTGCCGTACCAGCTCGCATAGCCGAGCGCGTCGTAAGCGGGCGCTGCGGCCGGCACATAGGTTGTCCCGCGGATCGTATAGGCCGGGCCGATCCGCACCGGGGTGTCGGCGACCGGACGATAATCGCCGCCGGCGCACGCCGAAAGGGCCACAATCGCCAAAGTCGCGCCAACCATCGCCATCTTGGAAAATTTCTGCATCGCCCGATCCTAGAGGTCGGGATTGGCGAGATAAAGTCCGTTGGCTAGCTGAGGCCGGATCCCGGCCTTCGTCATCCCGGACTCGATCCGGGAGCCACCGCAGCGTTGAAGTCATGGCCCCCGGATCAAGTCCGGGGTGACAAAGTTGGGTGGATATGCAACCGGTCGCGTGCAGACGTTCCATTGGCGAAAATTTAGCCCAGCCGTTACATCGCGCACCCATGACCGATTTTCGCTTTCATCGACCCGGCATCATCGGCGCGGGCCGCGTCGCGCAGGCATTGGCGCTCGCGTTCGCCCCGCATGCGCCCGCTCCGCCGCTCCTGTGGGGCCGGACGCCCGAAAGCACCCGATCGGCTACGACAGCGATCGGCGCGGTTTTCGCGCCGACGATCGATCGCCTGATGGCCGACTGTGACGTCATCACGATCGCGGTCTCCGATGACGCCCTGGCCGCCGTCGTTTCAGACATGGCGGCAATTCTCCCGGCAAGCCATGCGCCCTTTATCTTTCACGTCAGCGGGCGCAGCGGGGCCGCGATCCTTGAACCGCTGCGCGTGGCAGGCGCGCTGACCGCCGCGCTTCATCCCGCCATGACCTTCACGGGCGATCCGCAGGCCGAAGTGCAGCGCATGGCCGGCGCCCGCTTTGCGGTCACAGGCTCGACGACCGAGGCGACCGGGCAAGCGAAACGGATCGTCGCGCTGCTCGGCGGCATTGCGGTCGAAATCGCCGAGGATCGCCGGTCGATCTATCACGCTGCGCTCTGTCATGCGTCCAACCATCTCGTCACGCTCATCGCCGGCGCCGCGAACACACTGCGCGACGCCGGGGTCGACGATCCTTCGGGCCTGCTTGCGCCGCTCGTCCGCGCGGCGCTCGAAAACAGCCTCGATCACGGTTTCGCCGGATTGTCGGGTCCGTTGCTGCGCGGCGACGATTTGACGATTGCCGGCCATCTCGACGCGCTGAGTGCGCACAGCCCGGACCTCCTGCCCGCTTATCGCGCCATGGCGCGCGCGACGCTCGACGAACTGAAACGCGGCGGAACCATGCCGTCGGCCCGCCTCACCGCACTGGACAGCCTGCTCGCTGTTCCCTAATCGTTCGCGCGTGAACGATACCCCCGCCTCGCTGCCCGACCTGACCCGCCCCGACCCGTCGGATCCGCCCTATCTGCAAGGCTTGAACGGGCCGCAGCGCCAGGCGGTGCTGACGACCGAAGGCCCGGTCCTGATGCTCGCGGGCGCGGGAACCGGCAAAACCGCCGCGCTGACCGCACGCCTCGCGCACATCATGGCGACGCGCCGCGCGTGGCCGTCCGAAATCCTTGCTGTGACCTTCACCAACAAGGCGGCGCGCGAAATGCGCGAGCGCATCGGGCGGATGGTCGGCGACGTCGTCGAGGGCATGCCATGGCTCGGCACGTTCCACAGCATCGCGGCAAAAATGCTCCGCCGCCATGCCGAACTCGTCGGACTGCAAAGCAATTTCACCATCCTCGACACCGACGACCAGCTTCGCGTGCTCAAGCAGCTGATCCAGGCCGAAGGGCTCGACGAGAAACGCTGGCCCGCGCGGCAGCTCGCGGGCCTCATCGACAAATGGAAGAACCGCGGACTCGTCCCGGGCGATCTCGACGCCGCCGACAAGGAATCCTACGCCGACGGCAAGGGTCAGCATTTCTACGCGCTCTATCAGGCGCGGCTGAAGACGCTGAACGCTTGCGATTTCGGCGACCTTCTGCTGCACATGCTGGTGATCCTGAAGACCCACCGCGACGTGCTCGAACAATATCAGGAGCGCTTCAAATATATCCTCGTCGACGAATATCAGGATACCAACGCCAGCCAATATCTCTGGCTCCGCCTGCTCGCGCAGCAACGCAAGAACATCTGCTGTGTCGGTGACGACGACCAGTCGATCTATTCGTGGCGCGGCGCCGAGGTCGCGAACATCCTGCGCTTCGAAAAGGATTTCCCCGGCGCGACCGTCATCCGCCTCGAACAAAATTATCGCTCGACGCCGCAGATCCTCGCCGCCGCCTCTGCCCTGATCGCGCAGAATTCGGGCCGCCTCGGCAAGACTTTGTGGACCGATCTCGAACCCGGCGACAAGCTCCGCGTCGTCGGCGTGTGGGATGGGCCCGAGGAAGCGCGGCGGATCGGCGAGGAACTCGAAAGCCTCCAGCGCCAGCGCATCTCGCTCGAACGCGCCGCGATCCTCGTCCGCGCCCAGTTCCAGACGCGCGAATTCGAAGACCGCTTCATCGCGATCGGCATGCCGTACCGCATCGTCGGCGGTTTCCGCTTCTACGAACGCGCCGAAATCCGCGACGCCCTCGCCTATCTTCGCCTCGTCCAGTCGAGCGCCGACGATCTGGCGTTCGAACGGATCATCAACACGCCCAAACGCGGGCTCGGCGACAAGGCGCTCGCGCGCATCCACCAGTTTGCGCGTCACGAGCGCACGCCGCTCCTTCATGCCGCATCGCGCATCACCGAAACCGACGAACTGACGCCGCAGGCGCGCCGCCAGCTCGCAAACTTCATCGCGCAGATGCGTAATTGGCAGGCAAAGGCCAACGAGCTGTCGCATCCCGAACTGACGCAACTGATCCTCGACGAATCGGGTTACACCGCGATGCTCCAGGCCGATCGCAGCATCGAGGCCGCGGGCCGGCTTGAGAATCTTTCCGAACTCGTCCGCGCGATGGAGGAATATGAATCGCTCGAGGCGTTCCTCGAACATGTCAGCCTCGTCATGGACCGCGACAACAACGACACGACCGAGACGGTCACGATCATGACGATCCACGCGGCGAAAGGCCTCGAATTCGATCACGTCTTCCTGGCCGGCTGGGAGGATGGCGTTTTCCCGTCGCAACGCTCGATGGACGAAGGCGGCACGCAAAGCCTCGAGGAGGAACGCCGCCTCGCCTATGTCGCGATCACCCGCGCCCGCCAGCGCGCGAGCATTTATCACGCCGCCAACCGCCGCATCTACGGCCAGTGGGTCAGCAGCATCCCCAGCCGCTTCATCGGCGAAATCCCGCCCGAGCATGTCGACAGCGAGAACAGCTTCGGCGGCGGCGCCAGCCTGTGGCGTGCCAATTGGTCGGCGCAGGGCGATCCCTTTGCCCATGTCGCGGAGCGGAACAGCGCGCGCACGATGACGCGCGGCCCGGCGTGGCAGCGCGCTACGGCGCAATCGTCGACGATCACCCGCGCCCCGGCGCCATCGGAACGCGGCCCAGCGGCCTCGGTCGGTGCCAAGGCGCGAGCCGATCTGGCCATCGGGATGCGCGTCTTCCACGAAAAATTCGGCTATGGCGACATCGCCGACATCGACGGCAACAAGCTCGAAGTCGCGTTCGAGCAGGCGGGCACCAAGAGGGTATTGGACAGCTTCGTCAAGCTCGCCTGATTTTTATTGTCTACTATTTTAGTTATGATATGCCATCCCACGCGGCCGACGAGTCGCGTTTTGGGAGAATCTGCATGCGAAATAAGCTCTTAGCGGGCGCGATGGCGCTCGCCCTAATCGGCTGCTCGGAAAAAGCGGCCGAAGATGCTGCGACAACCGATGCCGCCACCGCCGAAGCCGTTAGTGAAGAAGGCTCTGCCGACGCCGCAGCTGCCCCCCGGATCGGCATCGAAGCCGCGCCCGGCGTTGCCTTCGATTATGCCTATACCTTCCGCCTCGCCGACGACCGCATTTCCAAGATTCAGGAAGAGCACGCCGCCGCCTGCGAAACGCTCGGCATCCAGCGTTGCCGCATCGTCGACGTCCGCTACCAGCTGACCGACGAAAAGCTCGTCGAGGCGCAGACCCAGTTCAAACTCGACCCCGGCATCGCGCGCAAGTTCGGCGCCAATGCGATCGCCAGCGTCGAAAAGGCCGAAGGCGTGCTTGCCGACGCCAGCGTCGCGGGCGAGGATGTCGGAACCGAAATCCTCGCCTCGCAGCAACGCAGCGCAGGTTCCGAAGCCGAAATCGCGCGGCTGGAGGAGCGGCTGAAATCGGGCGGTCTCGACAAGCGCGAACGTGCTGAATTGCTGGCACAGATCAGCCAGCTCCGCGGTGAGGTCGGCAACGAACGTCAGGCCCGCCGCAGCGGCGAAGCGCGTATCGCGTGGACAAGCGTCGCGTTCAACTACGCCAGCGACGGCGGCCTCCCGGGCATCGGCCACGAAAATCCGTTCGCCAGCGCCGGCGAGACGCTGATGCGCAGCGGCAGCACGGCGCTCAGTTTCCTCCTGACGCTCGGCGCGGCGTTGCTCCCGTGGGCGCTTCTCCTCGGGTTGATCGTCGCGTTCTGGCGCAGCCGCTTCATGGTCGCCGTCCGCCGGCAGATACGGGTGGAGGCGCGAGCCAGCGATCCCGGAACGCCGCCAGCAGGCTGACCAGGGCGGCGCGTCGCTTGCAAAGGTTCCTTGCGGCGTTATGGCAAAGCCACAACGCCGCAAGGGACAGGAAGACGATGGCCAATCCGGGAATGGATGCAGACACCTATGACGCCTTTATCGAGCAGCTGCAGCGCTATGTTCGCGAGCGGCTGATCCCCGCGGAAGACCAGCTCGAAGAACTCGGCCGCGTTCCCGACGATATCCTTGCGGAAATGCGCGAGATGGGCCTGTTCGGGGTTACGATGCCCGAGGAATATGGCGGCGCGGGAATGAACGTCAGCCAATATGTCGGCTTCATCCGCGAGATCGCTTACGCCTCGCCCGCCTATCGCTCGATCATCTCGATCAACATCGGCATGGTGTGCAAGTCGCTCGTCGGTTTCGGCACCGAGCAACAGAAAGAATACTGGCTGCCGAAACTCGCAACCGGCGCCATCGCTGCCTTCGGCCTCACCGAACCCGACAGCGGATCGGACAGCGCCGCGATGAAGACCCGCGCGGTGCGCGACGGCAACGGTTATGTGCTCAACGGCACAAAACGCTACATCACCAACGCCCCCTTCGCCGATGTCATCCTCGTCATGGCGCGCACCAATGCCGAGGCGCTCCCCAAGAACGCCCATGTCAGCGCCTTCATGGTCCCGCGCGACGCACTCGGCGTGTCGATCGGCAAGCCCGACGGCAAGATGGGCCAGGCGGGGTCGCAGATCGCCGACGTGATCCTCGAGGATGTGCATGTCGACGGTGACGCTTTGCTCGGCGGCGAGGAAGGCATCGGGTTTCGTGCCGCGATGCAGAGTCTCGACAACGGGCGCCTGTCGGTCGCCGCGGCGAGCGTCGGCTACGCCAAGCGCATGCTCGACGCCGGCCTCAAATATGCGATGGAGCGCAAGGCGTTTGGCGAGCCGATCGCCAATTTCCAGCTGATCCAGGCGATGCTCGCCGACAGCAAGGCCGAAATCTACGCCGCCGAATGTATGCTCGCCGACGCCTGCGCGCGCGCCGACCGCGGTGAAAAGATCCTCGTCGAAGCGGCGGCGACCAAGATGTTCGCCAGCGAAATGTGCGGCCGCGTCGCCGATCGCGTGGTGCAAATCCACGGCGGCGCCGGCTATCTCAAGGAATATCTGGCCGAACGCTTCTATCGCGACTGCCGCATTTACCGCATTTATGAAGGGACGACGCAGATCCAGCAGCTAGTGATCGCGAAGAACATGATTCGCGATTTTGCGGGTTGATGTGTTGAAATGGTCGCTGGTGGAGCCGAGGGGAATCGAACCCCTGACCTCTGCAGTGCGATTGCAGCGCTCTCCCATCTGAGCTACGGCCCCGCGACGGCGGGGTATTAACGACACTGATTGGCGGAGGCAACGGCTTTTCTGACGATCGCCACCGTCGCCGGGGAAATACAGGAATGGGGGATTCCGATGGCCAAGGCATGGCATTTGACCAGTCGTCCGCAGGGGCTGCCGACGATAGAAAATTTCGTTCTACGCGAGATGCCCGAAGGAGCGCTTGAGCCCGACCAGCTCCGTGTCCGCAACCTTTGGCTTTCGGTCGATCCCTATATGCGCGGGCGAATGAACGAAGCCAAGAGCTACGCCGCGAGCTTCCAGATCGATCAGCCGATGACCGGCGGGGCGATCGGCGAGGTCATCGAAAGCAGGATGGAGGGCTTTGCGCCCGGCGACCTGATCCTCCACATGGGCGGTTGGCGCGACGGCGGTGTCATCGGCCTCGACATGATGCCGAACAAGCTGCCCGGCGACCTGCTGGTGGCCGGCCTCACCCCGCAAACCTTCCTGCACAATATGGGCCTGACCGGCGGGACGGCATGGATCGGCCTGCTCCGCGTCGCGGCCGCGAAACCCGGCGATACGATATTCGTCTCGGCGGCCGCGGGCGCCGTCGGCTCAGCTGTCGTGCAAATTGCCAAGGCGCGCGAAATGACCGTGATCGGCTCGGCCGGCGGCGCGGACAAATGCGCGTGGGCGCTCGATCTCGGCGCCGACGCGGCGATCGATTATAAGGCCGGGCCGGTGCTCCCCCAACTCGCCGCCGCGCTCGAACGCCTCGGC
>NZ_DATFFD010000292.1:0-9014 GCF_035250425.1 Sphingopyxis sp. | reverse complement strand
CCCCACCGCCGCGACCGAGACCAAAGCCGAAACCGTCGCCGCCTGGTTCGCCGGCGCAGCGCACCGGATCCCGCTCCACCAGCGCAGCGCCCTCGCCCCCGGCCGCAGCATCGCCGGCCCCGCGATCATCATCGACGCGCTATCGACGACCGTGGTCGAGCCGGGCTGGTCGGCGACGGTCGAGCAGGAAGGGACGTTGCGGCTAACCAAGGCCTCAAGGATCCTCCCCATCGACTTGCGATGGGGAGGGGGACCGCCGCGAAGCGGTGGTGGAGGGGTTGCGAGCGTAGCGAGCGCTCCGCGCTCTACCCCTCCGTCAGCCCTTCGGGCTGCCACCTCCCCATCGCAAGGCGATGGGGAGGATCACGCGACCCCCGACCCGATCCGCCTCGAAATCTTCAACAGCCTGTTCATGGCGATCGCCGAGGAAATGGGCGGCGCGCTCCAGCACAGCGCCTCGTCGATCAACATCCGCGAGCGGCTCGATTTCTCCTGCGCGATCTTCGATGGCGAAGGCCGCCTCGTCGCCAACGCCCCCCATATGCCGGTGCATCTCGGCTCGATGGGCGAAAGCGTCCGCACCATCCTCCGCCAACGCACAAAGGACGATCGCGGTATCCGGCGCGGCGACGCCTACGCCCTCAACGCCCCCTATGACGGCGGCACGCACCTCCCCGACATCACCGTCATCATGCCGGTCTTTGTCGAAGGCGACATCCCGAGCTTCTTCGTCGCCGCGCGTGGCCACCACGCCGACCTCGGCGGCATCGCCCCCGGATCGATGCCCCCCGACAGCAAAAGCATCGAAGACGAGGGCATTCTGTTCGACAATATGCTGATCGTCGACGACGGCCATTTCCGCGACGCCGATGTTCACGCGCATCTGGTTACCGGCGACTGGCCCGCGCGCAATCCGGCGCTCAACATCGCCGATATGAAGGCACAGGTTGCGGCGTGCCAGCGCGGCGCGAGCGCGCTCACCGACCTTTCCGCCGCGCACGGCGCCGCGACCGTCGCCGCCTATATGGCGCACGGTCAGCGTCAGGCCGAAACCGCGGTCCGCCAGCTGATCGCGCGTCTCGACGACGGCGCCTTCCGCTACGCGATGGACAATGGCGCCGAGGTGGTCGTCGCGGTCAAGGTCGACCGGACGGCGCGCCACGTCACGATCGACTTCACCGGCTCCTCCGCCACCCTCCCCGACAATTTCAACGCGCCGATGCCCGTCGTCCGTGCCGCGGTCCTCTATGTACTGCGCACGATGCTCGACGATCCGATCCCGATGAACGAGGGCTGCCTCGCCCCCGTCACGCTGATCGTCCCCGAAAATTCGATGCTCTCGCCCAGCTATCCCGCCGCGGTCGTCGCGGGCAATGTCGAGACGAGCCAGGTCATCACCGACGCGCTGTTCGCCGCCTTCGGCGCGATGGCCCCCGCGCAGGGGACGATGAACAATTTCACCTTCGGAAACGACGCGCACCAATATTATGAAACCATCGCCGGCGGATCGGGCGCGGGGCCGGGCTTCGACGGCACTTCCGCGATCCAGACGCATATGACCAACAGCCGCATGACCGACCCCGAAGTGATGGAGATGCGCTTCCCGGTGATCGTGGAAGAGTTTTCGATCCGCAAAGACTCGGGCGGCGCGGGCCAATGGCGCGGCGGCGATGGCGCCACGCGCCGCATCCGCTTCCGCGAACCGATGGCGGCGAACATCCTCGCGAACCGCCGCAAGATCGCACCCGCGGGCCTGGCGGGCGGAGAAGACGCCGCCCCGGGCCGCAACTGGGTCGAACGCGCCGACGGCTCGGTCGAGATGCTGGCGGCGACGGGTAGCGCACAGCTCGAAGCCGACGACGCCTTCGTGATCGAAACGCCGGGCGGTGGGGGATATGGTTCGGCAGGGGACGACCGGGGATGAAAAAGGTTCACGCGGAGACGCGGAGACGCGGAGAATATGATTCGCGCAGAGGCGCAGAGAGCGCAGAGATGTCGGTTCCCTATCGAAGGGCTGGCGCTCTACCTGTCTTCTATAGGCGCCTTCGCCGCCCATTTTTCTCTCTGCGTTCTCTGCGCCTCTGCGCGAATCTTCTTGCTTCTTTTCTCTTCCTTCTCCGCGCCTCCGCGTCTCCGCGTGAATCCCTTCAGCCTTTCACGATGCAGGCATACGCCTGATGCTCGTCCTGATCGGCATTCTCATCATCATCGCGGGCTTCCTGCTCCGTTTCAATCCGCTGCTCGTCATCATGGCCTCGGCGCTCGCCACCGGGCTTGCCGCCGGGCTCGACCTGACCGCGATCGTCGCCGCGTTCGGCAAGGCGTTCAACGACACGCGCTATGTCTCGATCGTCTGGATCGTCCTTCCCGTCATCGGCCTGCTCGAAGCCTATGGGCTTCAGCAGCACGCGCGGACGCTCATCGGCCGGATGAAGGGTGCGACGCTCGGCCGCCTGCTCACCTCCTACCTGCTGCTGCGTCAGGCGATGGCGGCGGTCGGCCTCACCTCGGTCGCGGGGCATCCGCAGACCGTCCGCCCGCTCGTCGCCCCGATGGCCGAAGCCGCCGCCGAGGCAGGGAACGACGCGCTGACCGACGACCAGCGCGAGGAGGTCAAGGCCTTCGCGGCCGCGACCGACAATATCGGCCTCTTCTTCGGCGAGGATATTTTTCTCGCGATCGGTTCGATCCTGCTGATGAAGGGCGTGCTCGAAGGCTATGGCTATATCATCGAGCCGCTGCACTTCTCGCTCTGGGCGATCCCCACAGCGATTGCCGCCTTCCTGATCCACGGCTTCCGCCTCCGCCGCCTCGAAAAGCGGATGATGCAGAAGAAGGCGGGCGCATGATCACGCTCGGCTTGGTTTATGTCCTCGCGGGGCTGACCTTCGCGGCCTTCGCCGTCCTCGGACTTCGCGACCACAGCAATCCGAAACGCTTCGGCAACGCCGCCTTCTGGGGGCTGCTCGCGCTCTCGATGCTCGGTGGCGATTCTCTCGGCGATTTCGGCAACGGCCTGCTCGTCCTCGCGCTCGTCGCGATCGCGGGCACCGGGCAGATCGGCCGCGCCCCCGGCGGCGATGTACCCGCCGAGGTGCAGGCCGAGCATGCCGTAAAATATGGCAATTTCCTGCTCCTCGTCGCGCTGATCATCCCAGCGGTTGCACTCATCGGGACCTTCCTCTTCAAATGGATCCCCGGCCTCGCCGATCCGAAGCAGGCGACGCTCATTTCGCTCGCCTTCGGCGTCCTGATCGCGCTCGCCGTCGGCATGGCGCGCCTGAAACCGCCGCCTTTGCTCCCGCTCCAGCAAGGCCGCGGCCTGCTCGATGCCGTCGGCTGGGCCGCAATCCTGCCGCAAATGCTCGCCAGCCTCGGCGCAGTCTTCGCGCTCGCGGGCGTGGGCGAAGTCGTCGGCAGCCTCATCGGCACCGCGATCCCGCAGGGCAGCCTGTTCGGCGCCGTCCTCGCCTTCGGGCTCGGCATGGCGCTGTTCACCATGGTGATGGGCAATGCCTTCGCCGCTTTCCCGGTAATGCTCGCCGCGGTCGGCATGCCCTTGCTCGTCAAGCAGCACGGCGGCGACCCCGCGGTCGTCGCGGCGATCGGCATGCTCGCCGGTTTCTGCGGAACGCTGATGACCCCGATGGCGGCGAACTTCAATCTCGTCCCCGCGGCGCTGCTCGAACTCAAAAATCCCTATGGCGTGATCAAGGCGCAGATCGGCACCGCGGTCCCGCTGCTCGCGGCGAACATCCTCTTCATCTACCTCTTCGCCTTCTAAAGATCCTCCCCATCGCGAAGCGTTGGGGAGGGGGACCGCTCGCGAAGCGAGTGGTGGAGGGGTGTCGACGGTCGCGCTAAAACCCCTCCGTCAGCGGCTATGCCGCTGCCACCTCCCCTTCGCTGCGCGATGGGGAGGATCGTCTCGACTTCGCTCGATGCGAACGGATATGAAGGTGGCATGGAATCGACCCCCGACCACGCCGCCCGCTTCGCCACCGCCACCCTGTCGCACCTCGGCCGCGAATATCCGTACAAGATGGACCTCGTCCTCAACGGTCCCGAGGACGCCAAACCCCCGCGCGAGCACCACCCGATCTTCCACGGCAGCTTCGACTGGCACAGCTGCGTCCACGGCTGGTGGCAGATCCTCCGCCTCGCGCGCCGCTTCCCCGACTTGCCCGTCGCCGCCGAAACCCGCGCCCGCGCCGACGCGATGCTTGTTCCCGAAAAGGTCGCGGGCGAGCTCGCCTTCCTCAATCGCCCCTATTCGGCAAGCTTCGAGCGTCCCTATGGCTGGGCGTGGCTCCTCGCGCTCCATGCCGAGGCCGAGCGCCACGACGCCCCTTGGGCCGCCGCGCTCGAACCGCTCGCCGCCGCTTTCGCGGCGCGTTTCCACGCTTTCCTGCCCAAGCTGACCTATCCGCTGCGCGTCGGCACCCATTTCAACATCGCCTTCGCGCTCCTCCTCGCGCGCCGCTGGGCCGAAACCCGCGACCCTGCGCTGATCAACCTGATCGACGCCCGCGCCCGCGACTGGTTCGCCGGCGACCGCGACTGCCAGGCGTGGGAACCCGGCGGCGACGAATTTCTCTCGTCCGCGCTCACCGAAGCGCATCTGATGGCCGCTGTGCTCGGTGAGGATTTCACCCATTGGTTCGATGCCTTCCTCCCCCGCGCCGCAAGCGAGCAACCCGCCACCCTCTTCACCCCCGCCACCGTGTCCGACCGCAGCGACGGCAAGATCGCGCATCTCGACGGCCTCAATCTCAGCCGCGCGTGGAGCTGGCGCGCCATCGCCGCCGCACTCGGCCCCGCGCATCGGGTATCCCCGGTCGCCGAGGCGGCGGTGCAGCGCCACCTCGCCGCCGCGCTGCCGCACGTCACCGGCGACTATATGGGCGAACATTGGCTCGCCAGCTTCGCGCTCTTGGCCCTCGATGGCCTTTGATCGGCATCGCGCGACAAGAGTTTCGCGCAGAGGCGCAGAGGACGCAGAGAGGAATATTGCGGCGAAGCCGCCATCGAACGGGATCGAACGCATTCGTTGCGGACCGGAACGACATCCCTGCGTTCTCTGCGCCTCTGCGCGAATCCTCTTCTTCCCTTTTCGCCTTCACCGCCCTCCTCGCCGAAGCGCCAGATTGACAAGCCCTGCCCTCGCGGCGAGAGACGGCGCAAGGGGAGAGAGGCCAAGGTGAACGGAAAGATGCTGCGTCCCACATCGTTCGACGTTGCCGAGCGCGCCGGCGTGTCGCAATCGACCGTCTCGCGTGCCTTGCGCAACAGTCCCGGCGTCAACGCCGAAACGCGTGCGCGCGTCTCGGCCGCGGCGCGCGAACTCGGCTATGTCGTCGACCGCCACGCCTCGTCGCTGCGGCTCAAAAGCAGCGAGACGATTGCGCTCGTCACCATCTGCCGTCCGGGCGAGGATCGCAGCGCGATCAATCCCTTCTATTTCGCGCTGCTCGGCAGCATCGCTGCCGCGACATCGGCGCGTGGGTTCAACCTGCTCGTTTCGTTTCAGGAGAATCCCGACAATTTCCGCGCCGACTTCGTCGCCTCGGGGCTCGCAGACGCGATGATCGTCATCGGTACGACCAGCAATCGTCCGGCGTGGGACTATTTCGCCGCCGCGCAGGCGTCGGGGCTCGATTTCGTCTGCTGGGGCAGCCCCGGCAGCCCGTTCCACTGGATGCGCAGCGAGAACGACATCGGCGGACAGCTTGCCGCCGAACATTTCGTGCGTGACGGCCGCCGCCACATCGCCTTCGTCGGACCGCAACAGTCGCCGCAGCGCCAGTTCGACGAGCGCCGCGACGGCTTTTCCGCCGCGCTCGCCGCGCACGGCCTGACCGCGATCGTCGCCGAGCCCCCCGCCGCCGCCGACCGCCACGCGCAGGGCGTCGCCGCGGTGCAGGCGCTGCTCGAAGCGCATCCCGACACCGATGCGATTTTCGCGGCATCGGACATGCTCGCGCTCGGCGTGTTGCAGGGACTCAAGGACGCCGGCCGCCGCGTGCCCGAGGATGTCGCGCTGATCGGCTTCGACGGCATTCGCGCCGGCACGCTCGCCGACCCCGCGCTCACCACGCTCGAACCCGACCTCGACGCCGCGGGCGAGGCGCTCGTCGCGATGGCGCTCGAGGATGACGAACGCACGCGCAGCGGCACCCGCATCCCCGTCCATCTGGTGGTGCGCGGAACCGCCTGAACGCACGCGGCACCCGCCGCAATCGACCCACCCCCTTGCATTTCCATGACCTGGGCGTAAGGCGGCGCCAACATAAACCCGCGCGTGCGACTCCCGTTGGCCCCGCTCTCCCGCTTCGCCTTCGGACAGTCATTCCCCGCCGCGCCAACATGGGGACTGCTTGTTCTATGACGACCACGGGCAACGACACGCTTGGAACCCGCTCGACGCTGAGCGTCGGCGGCAAGAATTACGCTTATTATTCGCTCGACAAGGCCGCGGCAAAGCTCGGCGACGTATCGCGGCTGCCGTTTTCGATGAAGGTGCTGCTCGAAAACCTGCTGCGCTTCGAGGATGGCGGCTTCACCGTGTCGACCGATGACGTGAAAGCGATCGTCGACTGGCAGAAGGATCCGCATTCGAATCAGGAAATCCAGTATCGCCCCGCGCGCGTACTGCTCCAGGATTTCACCGGCGTTCCGTGCGTCGTCGACCTCGCCGCGATGCGCGATGCGATCGCGACGCTCGGCGGCGACACAACCAAGATCAATCCGCTCGTCCCCGTCCACCTCGTCATCGACCACAGTGTCATGGTCGACGAATTCGGCCACCCCAAGGCGTTCGAGCAGAATGTCGAGATCGAATATTATCGCAACGGCGAACGCTACGACTTCCTGAAATGGGGGTCGAAGTCGCTGTCGAACTTCAAGGCGGTGCCCCCGGGCACCGGCATCTGTCACCAGGTCAATCTCGAGCATATCGCGCAGGCGGTGTGGTCGAGCGAAGACGCGTCGGGTGAAACCGTCGCCTATCCCGACACCTGCGTCGGCACCGACAGCCATACGACGATGATCAACGGGCTCGGCGTGCTCGGCTGGGGCGTCGGCGGGATCGAGGCCGAGGCCGCGATGCTCGGCCAGCCGGTGTCGATGCTCATCCCCGAAGTCGTCGGATTCAAATTCACCGGCAAGCTCATGGAAGGCGTCACCGCGACCGACCTCGTGCTCACCGCGACGCAGATGCTGCGCGCCAAGGGCGTCGTCGGCCGCTTCGTCGAATATTTCGGCCCTGGGCTCGCTTCGCTGTCGCTTGCCGACCGCGCGACGCTCGCGAACATGGCGCCCGAATATGGCGCGACCTGCGGCTTCTTCGGCGTCGACGACAAGACGCTCGACTATATGCGCCTGACCGGGCGCAGCGACGAGAATATCGCGCTGGTCGAAGCCTATGCCAAGGCGCAGGGGCTGTGGATCGTCGAGGGCGCCGCGGACCCGATCTTCACCGACACGCTCGAACTCGATCTTGCTACCGTCGTGCCGTCGCTCGCGGGGCCGAAGCGTCCGCAGGACCGCGTCTCGCTCCCCGACGTCGACGATGTGTTCAACGCCGACATGGCGAGCGTCTATAACAAGAAGCAGACGCGCGTGCCGGTCGAGGGCAAGGATTTCGACATCGGCGACGGCGACGTCACCATTGCCGCGATCACCAGCTGCACCAACACCTCGAACCCAGGGGTGCTGATCGCCGCGGGGCTCGTCGCGAAGAAAGCCGACGCGCTCGGGCTGAAGCCCAAGCCGTGGGTCAAGACCTCGCTTGCACCGGGGTCGCAGGTCGTGACCGACTATCTGATCAAGGCCGGGCTGCAGAAGCATCTCGACAATATCGGCTTCAACCTCGTCGGTTACGGCTGCACGACGTGCATCGGCAACTCGGGCCCGCTCGCCGAACCGATTTCGAAGGCGATCAACGAGAATGGCCTCGTTGCCGCGGCGGTGATCTCGGGCAACCGCAACTTCGAAGGCCGCGTGTCGCCCGACGTGCGCGCCAACTTCCTCGCCTCGCCGCCGCTCGTCGTCGCCTATGCGCTCAAGGGCACGGTGATCGAGGATTTCACCACCACCCCGATCGGGCAGGACCAGCAGGGCAAGGACGTGTTTCTCGCCGACATCTGGCCGACCAATCTCGAAGTCGCCGATGCGGTTGCGGGCGCGGTCGACCGCGACATGTTCGTCGCGCGCTACGCCCATGTCTACAAGGGCGACGAGCATTGGCAGAAGATCGAGGTCGAGGGCAGCGACACCTATCAGTGGCGCGCCGGATCGACCTATGTCGCGAACCCGCCGTACTTCGAAGGCATGACGATGACCCCGGCACCGGTGTCGGACATCGTGAACGCCAAGCCGCTCGCGATCCTCGGCGACAGCATCACGACCGACCACATCTCTCCCGCCGGTTCGATCAAGGCGGACTCGCCGGCGGGCAAGTGGCTGATGGAACATCAGGTCAGCAAGGCCGACTTCAACAGCTACGGCGCCCGCCGCGGCCACCACGACGTCATGATGCGCGGCACCTTCGCCAACATCCGCATCAAGAATGAAATGGTCCCCGGCATCGAAGGCGGCATGTCGCGCTATGGCGCCGAGGTCATGCCGATCTACGACGCCGCGATGCGCCACAAGGCCGACGGCACCCCGCTGGTGGTCATCGCCGGCAAGGAATATGGCACCGGCTCGTCGCGCGACTGGGCGGCGAAGGGCACCAACCTGCTCGGCGTCCGCGCCGTCATCGTCGAAAGCTTCGAGCGCATCCACCGCTCGAACCTCGTCGGCATGGGCGTGTTGCCGCTCCAGTTCCTCGATGGCCAGAGCCGCGAGACGCTCGGCCTCACGGGCGACGACCAGTTCACGATCACCGGCGTTGCCGGCCTCAAGCCGCGCCAGACGGTCACGGTGAACGTCACCCGCGCCGACGGTTCGACCTTCAGCTTCGACACGCTCTGCCGCATCGATACCGCGAACGAGATCGAATATTATATGAA
>NZ_DATFFD010000291.1:0-12246 GCF_035250425.1 Sphingopyxis sp. | reverse complement strand
AAAACGGGCGGATAGATCGACCAGCCGGTCGAGCGGGGCAAAGGCGCGCGCGCTGATCGTCGCCGCGGGCCGCGTCTCGATCCGCTCGAGCGGAGCCTCGACAACCTCGACATTTGCAAGACCCAGCTCCCCAGCGACGCTCCGCAAGAAGTCGCAGCGCCGTTTGCGCGATTCGACGAGCAGCATCGGCCGCGCGCTCAATAT
This sequence comes from Sphingopyxis sp., assembly GCF_035250425.1. Taxonomy (GTDB): domain Bacteria; phylum Pseudomonadota; class Alphaproteobacteria; order Sphingomonadales; family Sphingomonadaceae; genus Sphingopyxis. The sequence goes on along the minus strand of NZ_DATFFD010000291.1, from coordinate 12,042 downwards.
CGCGATAACCAGTCCCGGCAGCCCCGCTCCGCTCCCCAGATCGATCCAGAGGCCTTCGCCGTCGCGCGTGTCGAACGACAACAGTTGCGCGCTGTCGGCAATATGCCGGACCCACAGAGTCGGGATCGTCGATGACGCGATCAGATTCTGATGCGCACTTTCGGCAATCAGCAGCTCGACGAATCGCTCGAGCCGTTTCCACTGGTCCAGGGTTGGCGCGAAGGCGTCTTCCATCCAGGCGCGCGCGGCGTCTTCATTGTCCAACAGTTTCGATGCTTCCGACAAGCCGCCACCCTTCCTCGTCATTCCCGCGAAGGCGGGAATCCCGCTCTTTCCTTTGAAATTGTCGACGTCAACCAACCTTCAGCTCAAAAGCGGGATTCCCGCCTTCGCGGGAATGACGAAAAGACTATCACGCCGCGCGTCGCCGGCTATGCACCATGATCGCGGTGAGCGCCGCGGGCGTCACCCCATCGATCCGCGCAGCCTGCCCCAGCGTCTCGGGGCGCGCCTTCGACAGCCGCTCGACCATCTCGCGCGACAGCCCGCCGATCGCGGCATAATCGAGCACGGGGTCGAGCATGATCGCCTCGTTCGCCGCCAGCGCACGCAGATCGGCATCCTGCCGCGCGATATAGGGCGCATAATGCGCATCCTCGGCAAGTTCGGACAGGATCGTGCCGTCGACCGATTCAAGTTCGGGTGCGAGCATCATCAGCATTGCGATCGTCACATCGGGAAAGCGCAGCAGATCGATACGCTTGCGCGCGACGCCGTCGCCGGGAATCGCCAGTCCGATCACCGCATAGTCCGTGGTCGCGACGGGAGCATCGAGCTGCGCCTCCGCCCTCGCCCGCGCCGCCTGCCGTTCCGCGAACAGCGTCGCGGTCGCCGGGCGCACCAGCCCCAGCTCGATCCCCTTCGGCGTCAACCGCGTCGCCGCATTGTCGGCGCGCAGCCGCAACCGATATTCGGCGCGCGCGGTGAGCATGCGATAGGGTTCGGTCACCCCCTGCAGCACCAGATCATCGACCATCACGCCAATATAGGATTCGGAGCGATCGAGGATCAGCGGGGCGCGGCCCTGTGCCGCCAGTGCCGCATTGGCGCCGGCGATCAATCCTTGCGCCGCCGCTTCCTCATAACCGGTGGTGCCGTTGATCTGCCCTGCGCAATAGAGCCCGCCGATCGCACGCACCTGCAACGTCCGGTCGAGCGCGCGCGGATCGATATGGTCATATTCGACCGCATAGCCGGGTACGACCATCTCGACCGTCTCGAGCCCTTCCATCGTGCGCAGCATCGCAAGCTGCACGTCGGCGGGAAGCGAGGTCGAAATGCCGTTCGGATAGACGAGATATGAATCGAGCCCCTCGGGTTCGAGAAACACCTGATGCCCATCGCGGTCGGCGAAGCGGTGGATCTTGTCCTCGATCGACGGGCAATAGCGCGGTCCCGCCGCACCGATCGCACCGGTAAACAGCGGCGAGCGATCGAGATTGTCGGCGATGATCGCGTGCGACGCGGCGTTGGTTCGCGTAATCGCGCAAAAAATCTGCGGCACCGTCCGTTCGCTGTTCCACGTGGAACAGGTCCAGCCCTCACCGTCCGACGGCTGCTCCTCGAGCCGCGCCCAGTCGATCGTCCGCCCGTCGAGCCGCGGGGGCGTCCCCGTCTTGAGCCGCGCCATCGGCAGGTCGGCCGCGCGCAACTGCTCGGCGAGCCGGTGCGCGCCGGCCTCGCCGATGCGCCCGCCCTCCATCCGCTCTTCGCCGCGGAACAGCCGGCCACCGAGAAAGGTTCCCGTTGCGAGAACGACCCCGCGCGCGCACAAAACCGAACCGTCGGCGAGATCGAGCCCTTCGACGCACCCATCCGCCGACAATCGCAGCGCGGCCGCCTCGCCCGCCACGACGGTGATGCCGCCCTCTGCCGCGAGCAAGTTCTGGATCGCGTCGCGATAGAGTTTGCGATCGGCCTGGATGCGCGGCCCCTGCACCGCCGCTCCCTTCGACGCGTTGAGCATACGGTAATGGATCGCCGCGTGGTCGGCGGCGCGCGCCATCCAGCCGTCGAGCGCGTCGACCTCGCGCATCAGATGACCCTTGCCGAGCCCGCCGATCGCCGGGTTGCACGACATCGTGCCAATCAGCGAGGGGTCGAAGCTGACGAGTGCGACACGCGCACCGAGCCGCGCCGCAGCGGCGGCGGCTTCGGTTCCGGCATGGCCACCGCCGACGACGATGACATCAAAAATATCGCTGCTGTGCATGATTGCTGCGGCCTCTACCGCAAAACCGACCGCGAATCCACCACGCTGCGACCGATGCGATGTTTCACGTGGAACATCATTTCCGGCATTATGTAGCAAACGCACCAAACTGCATTGCCGCTCCGATACGGGGCGAAGAGCGTGATTGAGATCATTTTGGCAGCGCTGCTGGCGCTAGGTGGAGGCGCGAGTGCCTTCGACCGCACTCAATTCGTCTTTCAGGTTCCGGCTCTCGAAGCCACCGCGCAATACGTGCGTTTCACCGAACACGTCCGTGTAGGTGACGATGGCGCACGCTCGACACCAAAGCTGTCCTTTATCAAGGGCGTCGTAAATATCTTTAGATACACGGAAGCAGAATCGGAGATTAAAATCGTCGGAGGGCGCAATGGAGCTAATCACATTGCGATCTTCCCCGAACATGTTGGTCAAAGAAGCGGTGCTGTTGACGCGAATTTTTTGCTGAATGACCGACTCCACGTTTTCGGCAGGAGTTCTCCCGTAGTTGGTAATTTTTACTCCCAATCGCATCCCAATCTCATCGACACCTATGCCGTCAAAATCGGGCCATTTTTCAAGATGGATACCGTTGAAATCAAGGTATGCGCGGAGTTCCTTTTTGGAGTTGGTTTCCGCAACTTCAGCCAATTTCATGGCAGCACCGGCGTTTTTTTCAGCCGCGAGCAGCGCGCAGTTTGTGTCGACTTTGCTTTCACGGGCTTGTTTCCACGCGGCGTAGTTGAACGCCAGAGTCACAAACAGGCCTACCAGGCTGGCGCCGGTCAACCAGAGAGCGAGATAAGTCCAATCAGCCGCGTCGCGAGCCGCATCGGCGGCAGTCCATTGCGCGCACAAATCGGAATTTCGATTGCGCTTCTGCCGATCGCATGGCTGTTCATAATCGGCGGGTCGGTCCTTCGCGGTAGCCGCTGGATCAAGTGGGGCGTGTTTAGCTGTGGGATAGGGCTTCTCGCCCTTTCCGGCTGGCTGTGGTGGATTGCTCGCCCCTAAAAGGCTTAGTCCCGCAACGGCAACGATGTAGCGCCAATTGCCTCTAAGCATTGCAGCATGAACGCGGCTGAAAAACCGCCTCGGCTGATTTTGTTGTTAAGGTTCCGCTCGTTCTCTGTGACGCCAACCGTCGCCAGCTTTTCCGCAAGCTGCGCATAGGTAATCCCCCGCCGTTTCAGCTCCCCCTTTAGCAAGTTTTTGGCGCGAGTCTCATATTCAACCGTTGCAGCATCGGCCTTGGCCATGTCGGCGTCCTTTATCATCAAAAACGATGATATAGACCATTGACAATGGAGATGTAAACCATCATATCTAGTGCATAACATCACTGGATATGATGACAATGGCACACGGTTCACACTTTCTCCTCTCTGCAAAGGCTCGCACGTTGAGCCTCAAAGCTGTGTTCACGATGGGCGAGGACGGCGCATACAAGGCGTTCTGCGACATGCGCTGGCCGGAAACCGATGGCGAGGCAGTTTGCCCGCGTTGCGGCTGTGTCGAGACCTATGACATTGCCACCCGCCGCAAGTTCAAGTGCGTTGCCTGTCACCACCAGTTCTCGGTTACGAGCGGCACGATCTTCGCCAGCCGCAAGCTCGGCTTCGTCGATCTGCTCGCAGCGATCGTTATCTTCGTGAACGGTGCCAAGGGCGTTGCCGCTCTCCAGCTTAGCCGCGATCTTGACTGCCAGTATAAGACCGCCTTCGTTCTCACCCACAAGCTGCGCGAAGCGATGGCCCGCGAACAGATGGGGCGCCAGCTTGACGGCATCGTTGAAATCGACGGGGCGTATTTCGGTGGCTACGTGAAGCCGGAAAACCACAAGGACGACCGCAAGGACCGTCGCTTGGTCGCCAACCGTTCGGGCAAGCGCCAGTGCGTCGTCATCATGCGCGAGCGCGGTGGCAAGTCACTGCCCTTCATCGTCGCCAACGAAGGCGACGCCGTTCCCTATGTCCGCGATCATGTCGCCAATCTCGCCGTTCTGCACGCCGACGAAGGCACGGGCTGGGATGCCCTGCACGCCGGCTGGATGACACACCGCGTCAATCACTCGGTCCAGTTCTTCGACGAAGGCGCGTGCACCAATCAGGCCGAAAGCTATTTCAGCCGCCTTCGCCGGATGGAAGTCGGCACCCACCATCATATCGCTGGACCGTACATCGGTGCCTATGCCCGCGAAGCATCGTGGCGCGAAGATAACCGTCGCGTGTCGAACGGCGATCAGGCTGCGATGGTGACGGCGGCCGCGATGGGTGCGCGGGTCAGCCGGGCATGGAAAGGCTACTGGCAGCGCGCGGCTTAGAACAGCGTTAGACGGAAGCCCCCACCTTTTGTCAGCGTAAACTCATGCTGAGCGAGAACGTCTGTCCCGATAATCAAATCGAACCACTGATTGTCACGAATGACGGCGGCTTCCAGCGGCTCTAGCTGGAAAAGGCCGCGATCAGACGATGCCGTATGGTCCCCTTGATCACCACACAGGATTCCAATCCTAACTATATATGTTTCATGCAAACTCGGCCCCAAGGCGCCTATCATTCGCTCAAACCCATATGGCTTCAGTTTACATTCGTTGACTACGTGATCGCACAGGCACGTGATGTCTGCGCCGGTATCTAGGAGCGCACGATAGGGTCGGACATTAAAGGCGTCGGAATACCCCACAGGCGTCACGCTGTGGGGCTCGGGGGTGGCGTCTGCGAGAGTTATTTCGACGAGAGGCTTACCCTCTGTCAGCAGTCCGCTCACCAGCGCCATATGATATGAACCCCAAATCCAGTGGCCTGTCGATTACCTTCTGGACCGAAAATTGGCCGTCCGCGAACTTCGCGTACCCAGCTTCAAGAGCTTCTATAGGGCGCGCAAAAATATCGACGACCGAACTGGCGTGCAGAAGGGCGTACTGGCCCGCATGGCTCTCCATGAGGCTTCCCACTATCCCTTGGAAGTAGTGAAAGTTCTGGCGAATTGTGACTTCGCGAGCGTCAGGCATATCCAACCTTCTCTGTAGCTGCTGGATATGTACCACGCTCGTTCGAGTCGTGTCACGAAATTTGTCTTGACTCCGTGACGGAATCGAGTCCGCGAATCGGACTTGCTTTGTTCTCAGCGTTTGCCCAGTCGTGAAAAAAGGGGCGCGTCTATAATGACGCGCCCCTCCACAAAATTACTTCTTCTTTGTCCCGTAAGGGCTCTGGTTGGTCGGCTTGAGGGACAAGCCGATTTCGCTTGCGTGATTGTAGATCGCTTCCGGTGTTCGACCGAGGTGCAGACCCAGAACGCGCGTAGGCGTATTCTGAGCCGCTTCACGGCGAAGCTGAGCGTTCTGTGCTGGTGTCCACGGCTTACCGTGGTTGGGTGGCGTCTTAGCCATAGCCTAGCTCCTTTCTGAGCTAAGCCGGGCTTGACACAAGGTCGAACAGGGGTAAGATTCCTGCGTCATACGACAATGTTTCCGCAGCCCGACCAAGGTTGCGCGGAAGCCAGAATATAGAAGCCGCTTTGGGTTACAGCCCGAGGCGGCTTCGCTGATTCTAGCGTCCGGAGAATGGTGAATTAGCTGCTAAGCAGAGTCAATGCCGATTCAACCCATTGAGGTTGATCCACGATTTATTCACAATATCTTGTGCGCTGTGTTCGCTAAACGCCACTTGCCGGGGTAAATGCTGGCATCAAACACCGTGGCTCCGTCACGGCGTCGGGAAAGAGTGCTGTGCACGCTGGACGCCAGCATCCCGACCGCTTCGTCGGTGTGCGCCTTTTTCAGCTTCGTGAGGACGCGCTGGGCGATCTCGACGGCGGTCAATGCCTCGCCGCTCTCGCGTAGCACCGTGAGCGCATATCGCCCGCCAGCGCCCTTCGGGACACCAGCGGGATTCTTCGTGAACGACCGCTTTGGCAAGATCGCTTCCAAGTCGTAGCTTGGATTGAACATCTTGATGACGGCGTCGATATGCGCCAGTTCCATTTCCAGTCGCATGATTTGGAAGCGGCGGTTTTGGATCATGCCATCAACGCGGGCGCGTTTATCGACGAGGGCGGATATAACGTGGGTTTCGGCCATCCCGCTTTATCCCAGCAAATGCCGGATAATCCCATATCGGCGCTGGTGCGTTTGCTACATAATGCCGATCATTTCCCGATGCAGAAACGGCCAAAAAGCGTATCGAGCATATCCTCGACTCCCGCCCTTCCGGTGATCCGGTCGAGTGCGCCGCCCGCGAGCCGCAACCGTTCGGCGAGCAGAATCAGGTCGCGCGCCTCGATCGATCCCGCCTCGATCGTCAGCCAGCCCTGCGCCTCGGCGAGCGCCGCCCGCTGCCGCCGGCGCAGCGCCGCCTCGCCCTCGCGCGGCAACAATGTGCGCGCCATTTCCACGATATATTTGTGGAGCTTATCCATCCCCTCGCCCGTCGCCGCCGACAGGATCAGATCGCAATGCGCCGCCTCGGCCTCGGCCGCCGCATCGCCGCGCCAGCGGTCGGCCTGCGCCGCGACAAGGACGGTCCGCGGGTGATCGGGTGCCTCTTTCGGAGGTCCGAGCCACAGCATGATATCCGCCGCTTCGACCGCCGCCTTCGCCCGATCGATGCCGATCATTTCGATATCGTCGGCACTTTCCGCGCGCAGCCCTGCCGTGTCCGAAAAGCGCATCGCAATCCCGTCGAGCGCTAACGGGGTTTCGATCACATCGCGTGTCGTCCCCGCCACGGGCGACACGATCGCCAGCTCACGCTGCGCCAAAGCATTGATCAAGGTCGATTTTCCGGCGTTCGGCGGCCCCGCGATCACCACCGACAGCCCCCCGGCGATCACCTCGGCCGCCGGCCGCGCCAGCCATTCGCCGAGCTCGCCCGAAAGCGCTCCCATCCCCGCGATCAGACGCCGCGCGACAGCTTCGCCAGTTTCGACGTCATCCTCGTCGGCAAAATTCAGTTCGGCCTCGGCCCCCGCCATCAACGTCAGCAGCGCGTCCTGCCATCGCTCGACCGCGCGCGACACATGCCCGCTCGCCATACCGAGCGCCTGCACCCGCTGGCTTTCGGTCTCGGCGGCGAGCAGGTCGGCCAGCCCCTCGGCCTCGGCAAGGTCGATCCGGCCGTTATCGAACGCGCGCCGGGTGAACTCCCCCGCGACCGCGGGCCGCACCCCCGGCATCGCGCCAAGCGCCGCCTTGACCGCCGCGACCACCGCACGCCCGCCGTGCAGGTGCAGTTCGGCGAGATCTTCGCCGGTCGCCGTCGCCGGGCCGGGGAACCACAGGATCAACGCGTTATCGAGCGGCGCGCCATCGACGTCTTTGAGCGCGGCGAGGGAAGCATGACGCGGCGTTGGCAAACGGCCCGCGAGCGCTTTCAGCGCCGCCCCAGCCGCCGGCCCACTGATGCGCACGACGCCGATCGCCGCCGGCGGCATCCCGCTCGACAGCGCAAAAATCGTATCTCTTACAAGGGCTTGGTTCAGCTCTTGCGCCCCTTGGCGGACTTGTCGTCACCATCCTTGTCGGCCGATTTCGGTGCGCCACCCATCAATCCGCCGCCAAACTGGCCCAGCAGCGACTGGACAAGCTCGAGCCCGCTGCCGCCCATCGGCACCCACGTCTTGACCATCGACTGTACCATGTCGGGGGTGATGCCCTTCGCCATCAGTTCCTTGACGCGGTCGAGATAGATGTCGTGCAACGGCTCGAGATCGGGAAGGCCGAACAGGCGCCGCGCCTCCTCAGGGGTGCAATCGATCTCGATATTGAACTTCATCGCCTGTCTCCGCCCCGAAATGCCGGTAAGCCGCTTGAGCCACGCCCGCAGCGCCGCTAGCTTCGCGCTTTCACCGCAAAGAAGCAAGAGTCAGGAGAGCTCCCCACATGGCCGCAACGAACACCGACATCCCGACGCTCGATGGCGCCGGCGTGATCCCCGCCTATGTCGCGCGCCCCGACGCCGACAGCGCGCGCGCGATCATCGTCATCCCCGAAATTTTCGGCGTCAATGAAGGCATCCGCCAGAAATGCGACGACTGGGCGGCCGAAGGCTATCTAGCGATCGCACCCGACATCTTCTGGCGCTTCGCCCCGGGCGTCGAACTCAGCCCCGATATCGAAGCCGAATTCCAGCAGGCGCTCGGCTATTTCGGCCAATATGACGCCGACGACGGGGTCAAGGATATCGAAGCCGCGATCCATTGGCTGCGCAGCCAGGGTGCCGACAGGGTCGGCGCGGTCGGTTTCTGCCTCGGCGGCCGCCTTGCCTATATGGCGGCGACGCGGACCGATATCGACGCGTCGGTTGGCTATTATGGCGTCATGATCGACCAGATGCTGGGCGAAAGCCACGCGATCGCCAACCCGCTGATGCTCCATATCCCGACCGAGGATCATTTCGTCGACCATGCGGCGCAGAAAAAGGTCCACGACGCGCTCGATCCGCATCCGAAGGTCACGCTCCACGATTATCCGGGACTCGACCATGGCTTTGCGGCAACGATGGGCAATCGCCGCAATGAGGAAGGGGCAGAGCTCGCCGACGGCCGCACCCGCGCCTTCTTCGCCGAGAAACTCGCATGAGCGCGCCGCATCCCGGCCTCGCCGCCTGGCACACCTATATGGCGGGCGGCGGCGACCCGCAGGCCTTGCGCGACCTGCTCGCCGAGGATGCGGTGTTCCATTCGCCCGTCGTCCACACACCGCAGGCGGGGCGCGACAAGGTCTTCGCCTATCTCCACGCCGCAAGCCACGTCCTCGGCGGCGACGATTTCCGCTATCTGCGCGAGATCATCGACGGCAACCAGGCGGTGCTCGAGTTCCAAAGCGCCCTCGACGGCATCCAAATCAACGGCGTCGATATCATCACCTGGAATGAAGACGGAAAGATAAGCGATTTCAAGGTGATGGTTCGCCCGCTCAAGGCGATCAACAAGGTGTGGGAGAAAATGGGCCAAATGCTGGCAGCGCAGGCCGCGAGCTAGATCAGCATCAATTCGGCGAGCTCGCGATAGAGATCGGGCGGTAACGCGCCGACCCCGCTTCGATCGTCGACGCCCTTCGGCGCATCGGCATCGGCCAGATAGCGCCAGCCCTGATGCGCGCGTTTCGGCTGCGGATGCACACGCTCGAGATCGGCGACGCAGACGATGTCGACACGGCCGTCGCTGCGATCGTCGAAGCGCAGGATTTCAACGCGCGCAACGAGCGTATGTTTCACGATGAAATGAAGCTTGCCGCCGATCAGCTCGTCGGCGCGCTTGGGCCGAAACCGTGTGGCGAAGCGAATCTCGCCGGCCTCGGCATAGTTGGCGATCCGCGCTTGCAGCGCCGGATAGTCGGCGCAGCCGACGGCAACGCGGGTCATGTGGAGCGCGGGCATGATCGGGAGATGGGAAGCCGGTAAGAAAAAAGCCAGCCCCGCTAAGGGCTGGCCTCTTCCTATTTAGCCAAAGAGCGTCCCGATCCCGACACCCGGGTCGACCCAGCCTTCGTAGATCATCTTGACCGCGACATAGACGATCACGGCGAGGCCGACATAGGCGATCCAGCGGTAACGCTCGATATATTTGGCGATGATGTTCGCCGCGAGGCCCATCAGGGCGACGGCAAAGATCAGCCCGACGATGAGGATGCCCGGATGCTCGCGCGCCGCGCCGGCGACGGCGAGGACGTTGTCGAGGCTCATCGAAACGTCGGCGACGGCCACTGCCCACGCGGCGCCGGCAAAGCTCTTGGCGGGCTTCAGGCCCGAATGTTCGTCCCCCGCAATCTCGGGCGAACCATGCGACTGGCCGGTGTGACGCAGCTCGCGCCACATTTTCCACGCCACCCAAACCAACAGCAGGCCGCCGACGAAGATCAGACCGACGATCTGCATCAGCTGGGTCACGACGAGCGCGAAGGCGATCCGCAGCACCAATGCCGCGAGCACGCCGATCAGGATGACCTTCTTGCGCTGTTCGGCGGGAAGACCCGCGGCGAGCGCACCGACGACGATCGCATTGTCGCCCGCGAGGACGAGGTCGATCATCAGCACCTGCAGGAAGGCGGCAAAGGCCGCGGGCTCGGTGATGTTCGAGAAATCCTTGACGATCGCTTCCCACATACCCCCGGGTCCACCGAATCCGGCGGCATGCGCACCGGCCTGGGTCAAAATTTCCAAAATCACAGCGGCTCTCCGAAATAGCTGACCTCTGGCATAGGGTCATAAAAGTGATGCAGCAACGCCCGCCATTGCTGGTAGCGGTCCGATTGCCGGAAGCCGCCCTGATGATCCTCGACCGACCTCCACTTCACTAAAAGCAGATAAGCCTGTCCGGTTGCTGTCGGGCGGCGAATTTCGAGCGAAAGGAAACCCGGCGACGCGGTGATCAGCGGTCGCGCTTCGCGGGCGGCCGCCCCGAAATCGGCTTCGCTGCCCGCGCGGACGTGCAGCAAGGCGTGTTCGATCACGGCCATCGCGGCGGTTTATTGATTCATCGAGTCGAAGAAATCCTCGTTGGTCTTCGAATCCTTGATCTTGTCGAGCAGGAATTCCATCGCGTCGATCGTGCCCATCTGCATGAGGATGCGGCGCAGCACCCACATTTTGCTGAGCTTGTCCTTTTCGACGAGCAGTTCTTCCTTGCGGGTGCCCGACTTGCCGACATCGAGCGACGGGAAGATGCGCTTGTCGGCGACCTTGCGGTCGAGCACGATTTCGGAGTTACCCGTGCCCTTGAATTCCTCGAAGATAACCTCGTCCATACGGCTGCCGGTGTCGATCAGCGCGGTCGCGATGATCGACAGCGAACCGCCTTCTTCGATGTTGCGCGCGGCGCCGAAGAAGCGCTTGGGGCGCTGGAGTGCGTTGGCGTCGACACCGCCGGTCAGCACCTTGCCCGAGCTTGGAACAACGGTGTTGTAGGCGCGGCCGAGGCGCGTGATCGAGTCGAGCAGGATGACGACGTCCTTCTTGTGCTCGACGAGGCGCTTGGCCTTTTCGATCACCATTTCGGCGACCTGAACGTGACGCGTCGCGGGTTCGTCGAAGGTCGAGGAGACGACCTCGCCATTGACGCTGCGCTGCATGTCGGTGACTTCCTCGGGACGTTCGTCGACGAGGAGGACGATGAGGTAAACCTCGGGATGGTTGTCGGTGATCGCCTTGGCGATGTTCTGCAGCAGCACCGTCTTACCCGTGCGCGGCGGCGCGACGATCAGCGCGCGCTGGCCCTTGCCCTGCGGGCTGACGAGGTCGATCACGCGCGCCGACTTGTCCTTGACGGTCGGGTCGACGGTGTCGAGCGACAGCTTCTGGTTCGGGTAGAGCGGCGTGAGATTGTCGAAATTCACCCGATGACGAACGACATCGGGATCGTCGAAATTGACGCTGATCAGCTTGGTCAGCGCGAAATAGCGTTCGCCGTCGCGCGGGGCGCGGATTTCGCCCTCGACGGTATCGCCGGTGCGCAGGCCATATTTGCGAACCTGGTTCGGCGAGACATAGATGTCGTCGGGACCGGCGAGATAATTGGCTTCGGACGAGCGCAAGAAACCGAACGAGTCGGGGAGGACCTCGATCGTGCCCGATCCGATGATTTCCTCGCCCTCTTCGGCGAGTTCTTTCAGGATCGAGAACATCAGATCCTGCTTGCGCAGCGTCGATGCGCCCTCGACCCCCAGCTCTTCAGCCATTTCGACAAGCTGGGCGGGGGCTTTGGTTTTAAGTTCTTTAAGATGCATGGATGGATTCCAGGTAGATTTTCAGGAGAAAAGTACAGTCGATTTC
>NZ_DATFFD010000290.1:0-11475 GCF_035250425.1 Sphingopyxis sp. | reverse complement strand
CTATCGCCGCGGCACTAATCTTTCGGGTTGATAATAGGTCTGTCAGCCAAGCGGACCTGTTTGAAAGTTAGGCGATCCTAATATACAGAAAAAATAGAGGCGATGCCGCCCGCGGCGATTGCTATTCCATAGGGTATCGATCGGGATGACGACTTTTGCCGCAGGCCATTCGCCGGCCCGCTCGATGCAAGGCTCGACCTTGCAAATATGATAAGCATGCGCGCGACCACGATGATAGCGCCGGAGGCGGTGGTGACGAACAACAGCAAGATCGCGTCGCTAAAAGAAAACCATAAGGCGCAGGCAGCGTAAAGCTTCGCATCGCCGCCGCCAAACCATCCAAAATAAAAGAGAAGCATGCCGACGAGCAGTGCTGCTGCGAAGTGAAAGCCATGCGCCCACCAAGGACTAGAAAACGGAAAGCCTGCCAGCCAGCTGACGATGAACATGATAACGATAAGCAGGGGAATGGCGTTCGGAATGCGACGTTGGCGTATATCGGCTGCTGCTGCTGCCAGCAGCAGTAGCGTAAAAAGCAATTGGAAGGCGGTAACGATATTAATCATCGCGTCCGGTGACCTCCGCATATTGCTGCCACAGTTTATGATCGTAGCGCGGACGATTGATCAGGGCCCGCGCCAACAGCGCTCCGGCCAGGTCCAGCCGCCTGGCTTGCCGCGCTCCTTGCCCGGCAAACTGCAGTCTAAGGCTCCACATATCATCATCTTCCTGTGGTCTGCGCTCAGGTTCGATTCCACGCATCGCATTCGCAAAATCGAGATTGAGCGATACATCGGTTGCGTCAGGCGAGCGATGCAGCAACGCGCCAAGGAGGCGAGAAGCCTGCTCGGCATCGCCCGCTGCGATGAGCGACACGGCAAGGTCGTTTTCCGTTCCTCGATCCGACGGCTGGAGGACAAGAGCTTCTTGAAAGGCGGCGACAGACGTGTCGATGTCGCTCCTGGCGTAGGCAATTCGTCCCTTCGAACGCCAATAGAATGCGTCGGCCCAACAGCTACTGCCGAGGGCGTCTGATCTTATTTTGGCCAAATCCGGCTGCCCAAGCTGCAGCAAGGCCGTTGTAGCGACGGCTTCCGCGCGGCAAACAAAAGCTGAATCTGCTCCTACTCGATCGATCAAGGCAATAGCTTCGCCTGGGTTGCCCGATATAAGGGCGAGTTCGGCGCGCAGTAGCAGAGCTTCGGGTCGTGGATCTGCGGCAAGCTGGGCGCGATAGGCTTCGGCTTCGAAGAGGCGTCGGCCTTGCAACGCGCTATCTGCGAGAAGCAGGGGATCGGTTCCGGACATCTCGCCTGATGGAAGCCGATTATCGGGGACATGTTCGGCAACATCGGGCGGGGAGGCATGTGCGCCTGATGCCCGGGCGACGGACAAAAGCGCTACCATTAAGCAATTTACAAGGCGGGAACGCATGCCGTTGGTTCCTTAGGCTCCGCGATGCGGCCAGAAGGTCGCAACCCAAAACAACGCGATCTCCTCACCCGCGGCCTGCCGGTTCAGGCGATCGAGATAAGCTGCGACCCGGCCGAGATATTCGCCATTGCTGATGTCGGGTGCAGCCAGTGTCTCATTTTCTGCAGTTTCGGACCGGCAGGTGGTGCCGAAAGGTTCGGCTGTGATGAATACTTCGCCGATATTCAGCCGAAACATCCGCATCCCGGCAGGCTCGTCGACGGCATTGGCGGCATGGTCAAGCAAGCACTCGACGACGTCTTCCGTCTCGGGGGATCGAGCGCGCGCGCGATGTGACGGCGCGCTTTGGGTTGGCAGACCTGCTCTTACCACCATTGGCGACAGAAGGGGTGCAAGCGGACTCTGACGTTCGATCGCCATCGCCTTTTGCACGGTCGTAACGCTGCTGCTATTCTGTGCCGCTTGCTTGAGCGCGTCCGACCCGGGAGCATCGGGCTCGGCCATGGCGAAAACGGGCGTATCCGAGAGAATGGCTCGCTCCTTGTCCTGCTGGCCCGTTGTTGCATAAAACCGGGCCAGGTTGCGTCGCGTTCGCTCGTCAGCGGGCTGCGATGCGAGCGCTTCTTCGAAATAGCGTTCGGCGATATCGCGGCGCCCGATCGCGTCATAGGCGACGGCCAGTCCGTTGAGGCTTTCGGTTTGCAGTGCAGGATCGCGGCGGGCGCTTTTGAACAGTTCGATCGCTAATCCATATTGACGGGCGCCGAGAAAGCTGCGTCCACGAGCAAGTGCTTCGCTTGGTGCGAGGTTCGCAACGACCGGAACATCACGGACCTGTGAGAGCGACGCCTCGAAGCGAGGGCCGAGCGAACATCCAGCAACCGCTAGCGTGCCCAAGAGGATCGCGCGAAGTGCGAAGCGGGTCAAATCAGTTTCCTCCAGCAAGTGCCGGCGCAATGTCGCGGATCACGCGAATGACGGCCGGCAACATAAGTACGCCGATCATGACGGGCAGCATGCAGGCCACCAGCGGGATGGAGAGCAGGACGGGAAGTCGGTGTGCCTTCTCCTCGGCGCGCATTCGGCGCTTCTCGCGCATTTCGGCGGCATAGATGCGGAGGGTTGTCGCGATGCTTGAGCCAAGCTTGTCCGACTGGATCAGCAAAGTTGCAAAGGCCCTGATTTCATCGACACCGGTACGATTAGCGAGAGCTCGCAGGGCTTCCTCGCGGCTCGCGCCAGCGCGCAGTTCGAGCGTTGACTGCGAAATCTGTTCAGCAACAAGCGGATGCGAAAGCGTCATTTCGCGGCCAACGCGATCGAGGGCGGCCTCGAGCCCCATACCCGCCTCCACGCAGACCAGCATGAGATCGAGACAGTCGGGAAAACCGTCCAAAATCTCATGTCGGCGGCGATCGGCCTTCGCGGTCAGAAACAGGCTGGGGATGAAAAGGCCCATCAACGCAAGGCCTGCGCCTTGGAGGTAAAGCTTGAACAGGTCGACGGGTGTCTCGGAAAGAAGCTGTGGCACGACCAGCGCAGAGGGGAGGGCAAAGATAAGCAAAAGCCGCAACAGCGTGTAAATCTTTGGCGCGTGCGGCGACCGATATCCTGCCGCGAGCATACGGCGGCGCAGCCCCTGCGGATCGGAATCGCCGAGCGATAATCCGCTTCGTTCGATGTTCGCGGCAAGCTTTGCCCATGTTCCCGAACGGACATCAGCCGCCCTCAGGCGATCGGTATCGTCGCGGGGAGCGTCCGTGACGGCCTGCGTTTCAAGGCGGCCCAGAACGGCGCGGCGGCTGAGCACCAGTCGCACGCCAAAATATACGAGCGACGAGACCGTCACAAAAAGGAGGGCGAGGAAGCCGAGCCGCAGATAGGGCGATGATGCGAGAATCTCGACCATATTAGACCTTCAGGTCGATCATGCGCCGGATCGAGACGAATCCGACCAGATAAAGAAGGATCAGCCCCCCAAATCCGAGGAAGAAGATCGGATCGGTCGCGACGTCGAGATAGAAAACCGGATTTGCAAGGAACAGGCCGGCAAAGGCAAGGATCGGCAGTGCGGTAAGGATGACGGCGGTCATGCGTCCTTCGGAACTCAGCGCACGAACCTTCATAAACATGCTGGCCCTGTCGCGGATCACCTTGCTCAGATTCTCCAGAATCTCGGCGAGGTTTCCGCCTGTTTCCATCTGCACCGAAACCGACACAACAAACATGTGCATGTCGGGAAGCCCCCAGCGCTCCGCCATGCGCGCGAGCGCTTCGCGCAGGTCGAGACCAAAAGCGATTTCGTCGGTCACGATGCCGAACTCCGTGCCGATCGGGTCTTCCATCTCGGCCGTCAGAAGCTGCAGGGCAGAGGGTATCGGGTGACCTGACCGCAGACCGCGCACGAAGATGTCGAGCGCGATAGGAAACTGCTGTTCCATACGGCGCCGCCGACGATCGGCCAGGCGGGTCAGGAGCATCCAAGGCAACAGACACGCCATGACGATCCCGAGCGCGAGCGCCAGTTGGACGACGCCCAGGGTCAGCGGATAGCCCGATAACCCCGCCGCGACCAGGACCAAGAAAGTCACGATAGCTGCGCCCATCAACATGAGCCCGATTACCTGAAGTTCGGACATAGCTATATTGGCGGCATTCAACATGCGGCGGAAAGACTGGAAAAGGGCCGACAGCCACGGTGGCGCGCCCTCCAGGCGCCGCGGCAGCGACTTGCGCAGCATCGAGGTGACGACCTGGCGATCGATCCCTGATTCGATGAGACGAAGCCGCTGGTTCACGGCCCGGCTTTTTCCGCTTCGTTCGACGGCAAACCCGATCGCCGCTTGCGCGAGCAACACCACCAGCGCGAAAAGCGCCAGCATCGTAAGGAAGCGGAGGGCGGTATCGCTCATGTCAGTCGATCCGCCGGTCGGGCCGGAAAAGTTCGGGCGACAGCTCGATCCCGTGCGAAGACAGCGTTTCGAGAAATTTCGGTCGGATTCCCGTCGCCTCGAAATGGCCAATCACCAGATTGTCGGCATCGCGTCCGGTCATCCGGAACCGGAAAATATCCTGCATGGTGACGACGTCACCCTCCATCCCCGTGATTTCCGACAGGCTGAGCAAGCGGCGCCGGCCGTCCGAAAGTCGCCCGATCTGAACCACGACGTTTATTGCCGATGCGATCTGCGCTCGCGCCGCACGCGCAGGCATGTCGATCCCGCTCATGCCAATCATCTGCTCGACACGCGACAGCGCGTCGCGCGCGGTATTGGCATGGACGGTCGTCATCGACCCGTCGTGGCCAGTGTTCATCGCCTGCAGCATGTCGAACGCTTCACCGGCGCGAACTTCGCCGACGATAATCCGGTCGGGGCGCATGCGCAGCGCGTTCTTGACAAGGTCGCGCTGGGTGATTTCGCCTTTGCCTTCAATATTTGGAGGGCGTGTTTCGAGGCGCGCGACATGCTCTTGCTGCAGTTGCAGTTCGGCAGAATCTTCAATCGTCACGATGCGTTCGCGCTCGTCGATGAACGAGGATATGGCGTTGAGAAGGGTTGTCTTGCCCGAGCCGGTGCCGCCCGAAATCAATATGTTTCGTCGCGCATTGACGATGCCTTCCAGCACCTCGGCCACGGCGGACGGCACGCTTCCGAAATCCACGAGCTTGGCCATGTCGATCGGAATTCGGGCGAATTTGCGGATCGAGAGCAGCGATCCGTCGATCGCCAGCGGCGGTACGACCGCGTTGACGCGCGACCCGTCGGCGAGCCGTGCATCGACGAAAGGCGATGACTCGTCGATGCGTCGCCCAACCGCGCTCGCAATTTTCTGGATGATGCGGAAAAGATGCTTTTCATCCTTGAAGCGCGTTTCGACCCGCTGAAGCAGGCCGCGACGCTCGACAAAGACGATATCGTGCCCGTTGACCAAGATATCGGTGATCGTCTCGTCCTGCAAAAGCGGTTCGAGCGGACCCAGTCCCAACAGCTCGTCAAGGACGTCCCCCACCATCGCGCGTCGTTCACTTGCGTTGAGGGCGAGCTGGTGGCGACCAAGAATGTCGGCGATGAGGTCGCCCGCTTCGGTTTCGACCTGCGCGCGTGACATCTTTTCAAGTTGTGCGAGGTTGATTTCGTCGAGAAGTTCGCGATGGACCTGAACCTTCAGCGACAGCAGCGCTGCATTGCGGTCGTGATCCACCTCTCCGCGCAGCACTTCGGTTGCCGGACGGACGGTTTCGGCTTCGCTGCCCTGAGAGCCTTTCTGTTTCTGAACCTGCCACATTTCCAGATCAGTCCTTGTGCAATTGTTCAGCGATACTGGCGGCCAGCGCGACAAGATCGACAGCAACCCGGTTACGCCGAGCAATGCTGCTTACCAGCACGCCCTGGTCATGAGCCGACTGTACGACGGGATAGTCGTTGTTGATCGTGGCCATGACAGGATAATGGAGCGTCTCGGCGGCGTCGCGAACGCTGATCGTGCGGAACAGCCGCCGTTCGACGCGATTGGCAACAATTCGTAACCGCGACGGATCAATTCCGGTTTCTTCGAACAATGTCAGCCGCCGCCGCGCTTGGCGCAAGCTTCCCACCGACAAATCGACGACGAGCAGAATGATGTCGGCCTTGTCTATCGCTGAAAGCGTCCAATTGGCCCAATTGCCCGGAAGATCGAGAACGACGTGGTCATATTCCTTGCGCGCAACCTCGAGAATGCGAAGCAACTGATCGGTATCCACCATTTCCAGTGGCGAGATGCGTTCGGGCGCCGCGATGACCGCCACGCCTTCCCCGCAGGTGGCCGCCACTGTGCGGAGCAACTGACCGTCGACGCGCCGGCCCGCTGTGAGCAAATCGTCCATCGTGAGGGTAGGATCGGCGCCGAGGTAGGTGGCGGCGTTGCCGAACTGGAGATCGAGGTCGATCAGGCAGGTTCCACGCGCACCACCCCGTTCGCCCAGATGATAGGCAAGATGGGTGGCAACCGTCGTCGCGCCGATCCCGCCGACGCTCTGCGCCACTGCGACGACCGGCGCCAGTCGCTCCACCTTGGGAAGGGTGCGGCCGGCGGTGGCAAGAATGCCGGTGACCGCATCCGAAAACTCGCCGCGGTCGAGTGGGAGCGCAATGACGTCATCGACGCCCTGACGGATCAACGCCCGGGTGGTGGCAAGGTCGGCACCATGCATCGCGACGATCAACGGAAGCGAAGGACGTTGCGTCCTCAGCGCGGTGAGCCGCTGCATCGAGCGCGGATCGCCGCCCTTGAGTTCCACTACAACCAGCTCAGCGTCGCCCACCAGCGCGGGTGACAGCGGCTCGTCCGCTGCGACATGCACCAGGCCAAAGCTTTCGCTGGGATAGTCGCCGCGCGACAGGCTCGATCGCGCGAACTCGTCCTCGGATATGAAAAGCTTGACCTTACAGTCCAATTGCAGGGATCCATCTTGTTCAGGAGAGCCGATATTTTCGTTCTTGCCCATGATTTCGTCCTTCAGTTCGACCAGCTGCCGGCGCCGTCTTCCATCGTCAGCGAATAGCTGAAGTCGGGAAGATCGATCGTGCCACTGAACAGCATGAGCGTGAGGGGAACGAAATCTAGGTCGCGCAGCCGCACCGAAATGATCGGTGCCACGTCGGGGCCATTCGGGTCGCCGGCAAAGCCGAGCCCCGAGTTGCGATATTCGACGATGACGTTGGCGGCCCCGATGTCGGGCTTGATGTCGGCCATCCGGTCGATCAACGCCGTGAAGGCGGCGTTGTTCGCGGTGGTCGGGAAATTGCACGTGCCAAGACAGATGCAGGTCGTCGTCGTGCCGTTGCTTGAGCAGCTGATGCCGGGGAAGTCGGTGTCGTCCACCGGAGTCCCCGCCGGAACGGCCTCGACCCCCGTTGCGAAGCTATAGTTCACTAGTCCGCTCGCGATCATATTGGTCGCGGCCGCCCAGCGCGCGCCGGTCTGGGTCGCCTTTTCGGCGCGGTTCACTTCCCAGGCGAAGCGGCCGACATCGATGATGCCGAGCAGGAAAATCAGGATGAGCGGCAGGACGAGCGCGAACTCGGCCGCCGGCCCGGCACCGGTGCTGCGGGCGAACCGGGTGAGCAGGCCGCTCATATGCCCATCACCGCCGCATTGGCGCTCGCCGTGACCGTCGCGCCGGTGGTATCGAAACCCAGCGTGCCGAAGAGCGAGGGATAGGGAACGGTCGCCGATACGGTGACGTGGGTCGCGCCGCTGATCTCGGTCGCATAGACGCCCTGATCGGAGTAGCTTTGGCCCGTCTGGCAGGCGGCGGTGACGATGATCTGGTCATTGTCGTCCCACCCCAGGATCTTGGCGGTGCCGCCCGAGGTTTCGCCGGTGCGCGTCAGATTCTGAACGCGCGCCAGAACCGCCGCATCGGTGATACCCGTACAGTCGAACACCGAAAAGGACTGGCGCGCCGCAAAGCGCGCGCCGTCGCGCACCGCCTTCACGACCTTATGCTCGGTCCACAGATAGGCGCCCCCTTCGAAGCCGCCGAACATGATGGCGATCAGCATCGGCAGGATCAGCGCCATTTCGGCAGCAGCCGCGCCCGACCGGCAGCGAAGAAAGGAAGATATGGGCCGCTCCGTCATCGGATCATTCCAACAGGTAGGGGACGTTGCGCTGTACCACCTGTCCCGCGGTCTGCCCCGCCGTGCCGCTGCCCGTCTCGCCGATCAGCTCGACATAGACGTCGGTTGCCTCGGTGACGACATTGCTGCCCCGCCGCCGCTGGTAAGAGGGTTCGACGAGGAAGATGTCGACCCATTTCAGCACCGGGACACCGCTTTCCGAACCGTTGAGATTGAGGGCGTCGCAATTGATCACCGCCGCCGAAATCCTGCGACGGTCGACCGTCTCGTCGTTGGGCGTGACGCCAGCGCCGCGACAGACTGGATAGCTGTAGCCGTCCTTGTTGCCGGTCATCGTCTGCTGCATGTCGCTCACGTCGGTGTTGTCGAGTTCCCACAGATAGACGTCATAGCGGCTGGCGTCGGAGCCCAGTCCCGTCTCCGTCTGCCATGTCGCGCTGTTCCAGCCATAGTTGACGAGGAAATAGGCGTCGCGGTCCCACGCGCCGTTGCCGATCCGCCCATCGGCGAGCGTGCAGCCGGCCGCAATGCTCGCCGAAAGGTCGTTGCTGATCGCATGGCACAGATCACGCGGATGGCCCATGATGTCGGGATAGCCCGACGTCAGGTTCGTCGCCGTGGTCGGGCGATAGGGGTTGGGCGATTCCTGCCAGCCCTGTTGCCCCGAAGTGCCGCAATTATTGCCTTTCACCAGATCCTTGCGGACGTTGCGCGAGGGCGAGCAGGTGCCGCCGGTGGGGCAGGTGTTCGCGCCATTGGTGTCGAGGTCGAAGCGGGTGTTGAGCGCATCCATGACGACGGCGTTGAGGCCCGGCTTGGTCGTCACCCCGGTGATCGGCAGGCAGTCGCCAGGCACCGTATTATAGCCGAGCGCGGCGGCCAGATTCGATGCTCCGCTGCCGAATCCGCTTTCAAGGAAGCCGAAGTTGCCGGGCGCGGTGGCGTTACCGGTGATGAGCTTCATCCCCGATCCGGCGAGCGCGTTGGCATCGAAACCGAAATTGACATTGGTGTTGCCGAGCGGCTCGGCGGGATTACAGAACATCACCGGCGGCACGCGGCAGATCGCCGAACCTAGCCCGGCCAGCGCTGCCGCGTTGGTATTACCGCTGATCGCCGCGACGAGCGGCGTGAAGGCATAGTTGGCGGTTCGGAAACCGATGAATATTTCGATGAAATTGGCGTTGCTGTCGTCGGTGGCCGGTGTTCGGCTCGTATCCTGATAAAAGCGGATATTGCCCACCGCGTCGCAATCGGGTTCCGGCGTGATAGTAATTTCCGCATCGCCGCCATCATTTGCCAAAAGAGTGAGATTTGTAAGAAAATCAGGATCGGACGCCGCCGCCGATGCGCGGAGGCACGCGCCGTTCTTTCCGTCGAGCTGCGATGCGCCGGCCAGTGCCGCCTGGTCTGCGGCGTTCTGGAGTTCGCTGTCCATCCCCGCGAGCCGCGCGTAATCGAAACCCACGCCACCGACAGCAACCAGCGCAAACAGCGCGAGACCAAAGGTGGCCGCGGTTGCACCGCGCTGATCCTTCAAGAAGGAATGGGACAATTCCCGCGCCATCTTTTCAGTTCCCCACCGGCCCCTTTCCTATTGCGGCGATCCGCTTTGACCGTCGGTCGTGCGGATGCTTTCGGGTTTTTTCACGCGGTCGGTGCGATAGCGCTCGACCGCGGCGGCGCTCTTGGCGGCGTCAGTGGTCGGCACGGGCTCCTCATATTGGGGATCCGGATCGACGACCTGCGCCGCCAGCGTCGTTCGCACCGCATTGCCGAAGGTGACGTCGGTGGGGGTGCAGGCGGCGGTCATCCCGGCGAGCGCCAAGGCGGCGCCGAGGCGCGTTTCAATATTCATAGCCGCTTCCCTCCTTGGCGATTGAAGTGGTCCCCGCGCTCCGGTCTGCCGGCATTTGCTGCTGGACGGGCGGGATCGCGGGGACCGCCCCATCGGTGCGACCCAACAGGAACAGGTCCAGTTCGCCTGGTTCGCCGACGCGATCGGTCGGCAACGCGACCTGCCCAGGTTTGATCGGCTGGACGAGGCGAGGGGTCACCACGATGAGCAGTTCGGTCTCGCCGCGCTTGAAGCCCGACGAGCGGAAAAGCGATCCGATGATCGGGATCGAACCCAGCAGCGGCACCTGCCGCACGGTGGTCGAGAAATCCTGACGGATCAGCCCCGCGATGGCGAAGGATTCGCCGTCGCGCAGTTCCAGCGTCGTCGACGCGCGCCGGGTTTGCAGCCCGGGGATGACGATGTCGTTGAGCGTTATCGACGCCGTCGGGTCGATCGAGCTGACCTCGGGTTCGACGACCAGGTTGATAACGCCATCGGCAAGGATCGTCGGCGTAAAGCCGAGACTGACGCCGAACGGCTTGAACTCGATCGAGATGCCTTGCCCGCCGCCGCCGCCGCCACCGCCGCCACCCGTGCCGCCTTGCACGACGGGGATGGGAAATTCGCCGCCCGCCAGAAAGCTTGCCTTCTCGCCCGACAGAGCGACCAGCGTCGGTTCGGCCAGCGTCTTGGCCAGTCCCTTGCTTTCGAGGCTGTCGAGCACACCAAGGATGTTGAGCCCGCCGATGTTGAAGCTGTGGCGGATGATGCCGAAACTGTCGGCGATCGCGCCCAGCTTCAGAATGCCTTCGCCCGTTTCGGGGTCGGGGGTCAGCGAGGCGCCGCCGCCGAGCGCGCCGTCCCAGCTTCCCGATCCGTTGCGGAAAAAGCTGCGGACGCCGATATCCTTGCCCGTCTGGCGGTTGATTTCGGAGAAGCGGACTTCCAACATCACTTGCTGGCTGGACCCCACGCCCATCATATTGACGACTTTCTCGCCCGCATAAGTGCCGGCGATCTGGACGGCGTTCTGCGCCGCGGCGGCGCTGCTGACGACGCCCGACAGCACGACGGCGTCGTTCGAAATGCGCGCGCTGATATTTTCGCCGGGCATCAATTCGCCGAGCTGGCGGCGCAGCGACACGACATCGGGGCCAACCGCGATGTCGACGATGGTGATGATGCGGCCCCCTTTGTCATAGACGCTCAGGCTGGTCGTCCCCATCGCCTTGCCCAGCACATAGATCGACCGGTCGGAAATCGGCATGACGTCGGCGATTTCGGCGTTGCCGATCATCGCGCGGCCGAAGGGGCGGTCGAGCGTCACCGTCTGGCTCTTGTTGAGCGGCACGTCGAGCTGGCCGGCGTGGACGCCGCCGGCCGAGCCATAGCTCTGCGCCGAAGCGGAGGGGGCCAGCGCCAGTGCGGCGGCGATCGTCAGCGGGGCGGCGAGCGCGCGCACGGCGCGGGGTCGAAAATCACGAGCCATGGCGTTTGACCTCATAAACAGTCGGCGCGGTGCCGCGGACGATTTCGACCGAGGGGCCGGTGGGGCGCGGGGCGGGAAGCGGCGCG
>NZ_DATFFD010000289.1:0-3198 GCF_035250425.1 Sphingopyxis sp. | reverse complement strand
GTGCAGGCGCGCGAAGGCGTCGAGGCGCGGGAGCAGCCAGCCGGTCGCGAAGGTGCCGACGACGCCGACCTTGAGCGCCTCGCGGAAGCGGCCGTCGGTGTACTGGTCGAGCGTCGCGGCGACGCGGTCGAAGGCATCGGCGACGACGGGGACGAGCGCATGCCCCTCGTCGGTGAGCGCGAGCCCGCGCGGCAGGCGGTGGAAGAGGCGCGTGCCGAGGCGGCGTTCGAGCTGCGCGACCTGATGGCTGACCGCGCCCTGGCTGACGCAGAGTTCGATCGCGGCACGGGTGAAGTTGAGGTGACGCGCCGCGGCCTCGAAGGCGCGGAGGGCGTTGAGGGGGAGTTGGGCGCGGTCCATGGAGCCTCATTGCCTATCTCGCCTCGTCACCCCGGACCCTTCGACCTGCTCAGGACAGGCTTGATCCGGGGTCCACTGACGCGACGTCGAGAAAATGGATCCCGGATCAAGCCCGGGATGACGAAAGAACGGGCGACAACACATGAATTATTCTCATGGCTTTGTCGAGAAATCATGCTTTGTGGGCGGCGGCGCGGCGCGGCATCCCGGCGGGGAAGGGAGACGGATATGATCGTAATGATGACAATCGCCGCCTGGCTGGCGGGCGTGAGCCATGTACCATTGCCACTCGCTCAGGAGGCGACGGCGCGGATGGCCGCGGGCGGGGTGGCGCCGGACGCCGACGACCCGTTGACGCGGCCGATTGCGGCATCACGCGCGGCCGAATGGCTGGCGCCCGCCAGGCCTGAGAAGATTTTCGGGACGAGCTATCTCGTCGGGTTCGGCGGGCTGAGCGTCGCGCTGATCGATACGGGCGAGGGGCTGGTGCTGGTCGACGGCGCGCTGCCGCAGGCGGCGCCCGCGATCCTTGAGAATGTCCGCAAGCTGGGTTTCGACCCCAAAGACATCAAATTTATTCTGAGCACCGAGCCGCATTTCGACCATGCCGGCGGGCTGGCGGCGCTGGCGCGCGACACCGGCGCGACGGTGGTCGCGAGCGCGCGCGGCGCCGAAGGGCTGCGCTCAGGCAAACATGCGGCGGACGACCCGCAGCTCGCCTATGGCGGCAGCTGGCCGGCGGTGACGCGGCTGCGCGTGATCGGCGACGGTGAGGTGCTGAAGCTCGGCAAGACGGCGATCGCCGCGATCGCGACTCCGGGGCACACGATGGGGAGCATGAGCTGGCGCTGGCGGGCATGTGAGGACAAGGCGTGCAAGACGATCGTCTTCGCATCGAGCCTGAACCCGGTGTCGGCCGACGGCTATCGCTATACGTCAACGGCGGGCGCGCCGATCGTCGCGGGGTTCGAGGCGAGCTATCGCAAGATGGACGCGACCGCGTGCGACGTGCTGATTTCGGCGCATCCCGACAATGCGGCTCCGGGGCGCTATAACGACAAGCCCGGCGCGTGCCGCGCCTATGTCGACCGCTCGCGCAAATTGCTGGCGAAGCGGCTGGCGGACGAGAAGACTGGAGCAGTCAGATAGGCTTCGTTTCCGCCCCTTTTGCGAGCTTGTAAGTCCCCGTAATCGCGCTAGAACTGCCCCGGTTCGGTGCAATTGCGGGGGCTTGCATATGTTGAAAGCGGGCGTTTTCCTTGGCTTTCTGGCGATGACGATGGATCTGCCGATGCCGCCGCCGCGATTTGGGGCCGACGGAGGGCCGCCCCAACGCATGTTGCTGAGCTGGATGCCGGGCGAGGCGCAATGCGACGGGAGGCCGGTGGCGCATGTCATGCTGCGCCGCCCGCTGGGCGAACTGGGCTTTGGCCCCGCGACACAAATGCCCTCGATTTCCTACACGTTCGAGATCGATGCCGCAGGACGGCCGCTGTCGATCGCGCGCGACAGCAAGGGAAACAGCGGTTTTTCAGGCGAGGTGGCGCCGGCGCTTGCCGCGAGCCGCTTCGCTGCCGGGGCGCGCAAGAATTGCCGCATCGCCTATAGCGCAGAGGCCAAGGCGCTGGGCGAGGCGGCGCTTGAAGATCTGGCATCCTATACGATGGCGCCGACGTCGCGGCGGTTGCCAAAGGAGGGATGGGATCGCCTCAAGAGTGCGGGCAATTGCTTCACCGCGCCCTTTCCGCAGCCGTTGCTCCGCGCGTTTCCCGACTTCGACAAGCTGCCGGGTACGCCGGGGGTGAGGGATTGGTCGCTCGTTGCCTATGACACCGACGGCAAGGGCGCGCCGACCGGGATGAAAACGCTGTTCGGCACGGGCAACAAGGCGCTCGATGCCGCGGCGAAGAAGGCCGTCGGGGATTCGCGTTTTACCGGCGGGGCACGGGCGGGGTGCCGCTATCCTTACTGGAAGGCTGCCGAAACTTTGGCGCCGCCGCCAGCGCCGACCGAACAGAGCCTGCGTCCCCAGAACAGCAACTGCCCGGCCGGATCGCGCTGGAAACGACCGCTGGCGACCCGGTTTCCCGAGCCGTGGCGGCGGCGTGCGATCGAGGGCTGGGCGATCGTCACCTATGATCTTGCGCCGTGGGGTGGTGTCGGCAATGCGAAGGTCGTCGCGGCACAGCCCGCCGCCGACTTCGGTCAGGCGGCATTGACGATCGTCCAGAACGCCACCGCCGAGCCATCGCCGCAAGGCGCGACCGGCTGTGTCGAGACGGTTCGGTTCACGATGGGGCGCCGCATCGATCAGGAGATGGTCGAAGAACCGGGCGCGATGGAAATTTTCTGAATCGGGACGCGCTTATCCGAATGCTCCTTCCCTGGCTTTACCAAGGGAAAGAGCATTCGTTACTTGTCGACGACCAAACAGGCCTGACCGTCCTTGCGCAACGCGGCGCAGAAGCTTTCGGCGTCGCCCTTGGTCGCAAAGCCGCCGGCCTGGAGGCGGGTGAGCTTGCCGGTTTTGACCAGATAGGGCGTGCGGGCGGCGAAGGCCGGATTCTTCTTTTCGAGCGCGGTCCAGAGATTGCGGGCGTTGGCTTCGACGCCGAAGGCGCCGAGCTGCGCGCGCCAGGGGCTGGCGGTGCCGTTGTGGACGCGGACCGGCGCCGGCGTGACTGCGGCGGTGGCGACGGGGGCGGCCTTGACCGCTGCGGGCTTGGGTTCGGCGGGCTTGGGCGTGGGCTTTGCCGGCTCCGGCTTTGGCGGGAGTTTGCCGCTTTCGGGCGGCGCGGCATAGGTGGTGCCTGACTGGCCGGTCGCGGCGACGGCGTT
>NZ_DATFFD010000288.1:0-3255 GCF_035250425.1 Sphingopyxis sp. | reverse complement strand
GGGAGAAGGAACGGGCCATCCTGTTCGATCTGGAACTGCGGACGCTGCCCGAAGACCCAATCGACCTCGCTCCCGCCGAGCAGGCGTCGGCAGCTGCCCGCGCGATCTGGACGACCGCCGTCGACGAGGCGGCGCGCGCCAAGGGCCAGCCCTATTTCCGCAGCACCGGGCACCAGCCGAGCCCCGACCATCGCTATTTCGCCTGGGCCGAGGATGTCATCGGCAACGACCGCCACCGCATCTGCATCCGCGACAATGCGAGCGGCGACGTGCGTACGATCGTCGACAAGGATGCCTATGGCTATGGCGGGCTCGTCTTCGCGCCCTCGTCGCGCTGGCTGTTCTGGATCTGGCGCGACGCGCGCAACCGGCCGACGCGGCTGTACCGCACCTCGGTCGACGGCAAGGTCACCGACCTCGTCTATGAGGAAAAGGATCCGGCGATCTTCATGCAGGTGAAGCGCACGGCCGCCGACGGCTTCATCGCGCTGACCCTCGCCGGTCCCGAGACCGCTGAGGTGCGGCTGGTGTCCGCGGCCGACGAAACGGCCGCGCCCGCCGTCGTCTGGCCGCGCAAGGTCGGGGTGCTCTATGAAATCGACGAATGGAACGGCCGCCTGATCGTGCTCACCGATGCCGGTGACGCGTTCGACATGGCGCTGCTGCGCCTCGATCCCAGGAGCTTTCGCACCCTTGGAACGCTCGTCCCGCATCGCGCGGGCACCCCGATCCTTCAGGTCCAACCCTTCGCAGCCGCGCTGGTGCGGCTCGAACGCGTCGACGGCCTCCACCGGCTCGTCATCCTCCGCCCCGACGGGTCGGAGCGGACCGTCGCCTTCGACGACCCCGCTTATGCGATCGAACTCCCGGGCGAGCAAAGCTATGGTGCATCATCGGTGATGATCGTCCACCAGTCGCCCAAATCGCCGCGCCGCTGGATCCGCGTCGATCTGGTCAGCGGCCAGCAGAGCGTCGTCCAGCAGCAGGCGGTCGGCAGTTTCGACCCCGATGACTATGAAGTCGAACGCCTGCTCGCCCCCGCCCCCGACGGCGAAATGGTGCCGATCACTTTGCTCTCACGCCGCGGGGCGCCGAAAGACGGCAAGGCGCCGCTGCTCCAATATGGCTATGGCGCATACGGCGTGCCGAGCGATCCCGAATTTTCGATCCCCGCGCTCGCGCTCGTCGACCGCGGCTGGCGCTACGCGATCGCGCATGTGCGCGGCGGGTCGGAGAAAGGACGCCGCTGGTTCCTTGGCGGGCGCAAGTTCACCAAGCGCAACAGCTTCACCGATTTCATCGCCTGCGCCGAATATCTCGCAGCCGAGGGTAATACCGCGAAGGGCAAGGTGGTTGCCTATGGCCTGTCGGCGGGCGGGCTGCTTGTGGGCGCCAGCATGAACATCGCCCCGACTTTGTGGGGCGGTGTGATCGCGCAGGTGCCCTTCGTCGACATGCTCAACACGATGAGCGACGGCGCGCACCCGCTGGTGCCGCTGTTCCGTCCCGACTGGGGCGACCCGCTCGCCGATGCCCAGGCCTATGACTATATCGCCTCGATCTCGCCCTATGAGAATGTCCGGGCGGCAGCCTACCCGCCCCTGCTTTGCACCGCCGGCCTCAAGGACGACCGTGTCGCCTATTGGGAGCCCGCCAAGCTGGTCGCCGAAGTGCGGCGGCGCTCGACGAGCGGCAACCCCGCGCTCTTGCACACCGACATGGACAGCGGCCACCAAGGGAGCGCCGACCTGAAAAGCGAATATCAGCAGAAGGCGCTGTTCTGGGCCTTCGCGATGCGCTGCGTCTAGAAGCCGCGGAACGACGGCACCGGCGCGAACATGAGCATAAGAAAGCCATAGGCGCTCGCGAGCAGCAACAGCACGCCCGCCGCGCCGACCAGCCAGTCGGCGCGCAGGCGGCGGACCAGATACGCCCCGATCGGCGCGGCGATCACGCCGCCGATGAGCAGACCGATTGCCGCAGTGCTGAAGCTTTGCCAGCCCATCGTGCCAATGAACCCGGCCGCGATCGTCACCGTGACGAAGAATTCGGACGCGTTCACCGTGCCGATGACGGTGCGCGGTTCGGCGCCCTGCGCGAGCAGATTGGCGCTGACGATCGGTCCCCAGCCGCCACCGCCTGACCCGTCGGCGATACCGCCGATCAGGCCGAGCGGCCCGACGAACTTGATGCTGCGATAGGTTTGCGGGCGCCGTGCGCCGCGCCAGAGCAGATAGATGCCGACCGCGCCGAGATAGGCGAGCACCACCGGCCGCGCGATGCTGTTGTCGATATTGGTCAGAACCCACACGCCGATCAGCCCGCCGACGATGCCCGGAACGACGAGCCGGCGGAAGAGCCGCCAGTCGACGTTGCGCTGCATCGCGTGTGCGAGCCCCGAGACGCCGCCGGTAAAGCTTTCGGCGATATGTACAGCCGCCGAAGCCGACACCGGCGGAAGCCCCAGGACGAGCAGCAGCGCGGTGCCGATGACGCCGAACGCCATGCCGAGCGCGCTATCGATCAGCTGCGCAGCAAATCCCACGATAATGAAGGGCAGCAGCGCCCAGAGCGTCAACCCGTCGAACGCCATCATCGGGCCGCCCACCGGGTGCGCGTCGTTTTTGGGGTCCGGCGCGTAAACAGGAACACGGCGGGAAAGCCGAGCGCGATGAGCGACAGCGCGCCAGCGAAGATCGGCGCGCCGCCCGCCAGCCACGGGAGCACCGCGGCCCAGATCGACACGCCGAGTACGGTCAGCAAAATCTGTTCCTGATCGATCTCGGTGGCGACCGCGAGCGGGACGCCGCGCGCATCGGCGCGCAGTGCCTCCAGACGGCGCGCGACCGGACTGTGCGGGGCCGCGCGCCGCCCGGGGATCAGCGACGACAGCACCGACCCCAGCCCCGCGCCGACCAGCCGGATGCCGACCGCGCGGGCAAAGACGCGCGGTTCCTCAAGCCTGTCGCCGACCGCACGCAGGCTGAGCCGCCCGCCGAAAACCAGATCGATCAGCGCCTCGCCGGTCACCGCCTTGATCGGCCGATCCTGTACCGCGTGACTCGCCTCGATCCAGTCGAAGATCGCGTTGGGCACATCGATGCCGCACGCGCGTTCGAGACCCTGGAATCCGGGCGCGCTATTGGCCTCGCAGATCCGGTATCCCTCATTGTCGAACAGGATATCGATTCCCGCAACCTCCAGCCCCAGCGTGTCGGCGGCGCGTGCGGCGAGGTCGGCCATTTCGCCCGTCGG
>NZ_DATFFD010000287.1:0-10772 GCF_035250425.1 Sphingopyxis sp. | reverse complement strand
TGTCATCGACCAGATAGCGCTTCGCGAGCGCCTGCAACTCAGCCGGCGTCGCAGCTTCGACCGCACCGATGCCCCTGCGGCTGCGGTCGAGGCGGTCGGCGTGGCTCGTCGCCTCGGCGACATAGTTCAGCCAATAGCTGTTCTCACGCCGCGACTTCACCATCGCCTCGAGCAGCGGCCTTCGCGCGCGGTCGAGCAGGTCGGCGTCAACGGGCTTGTCGCGCAGTTCCTTGGCGATCGCGAAGATCGCCGCACGGGTCGTCGCGAGATCCTTGTAATCGACATTGCTGGCGGCGAAGAGATGGCCATAGCCGGGAAATTCGTCGGACAGGCTCGCCGCGGCGCCCGGGCTGTAGCTTTCACCGAGCTTTTCGCGCAGCTCCTCGGTCAGCATCAGCTGCATCGCCCGCGACAGCAGGGTGAGTTGCATCGCCTCGGCGAGATCGCTGTCGTCGCGCGCCGGCCAATAGACGCGCAGTTCGGCCTGTTCGGCGGGTCCCTTGTGGATCAGCGTACGCTCGCTGCGGTCGGTCGCGAACTGGCGGATGCGCGCGTCGGTACGTGGATCGAACGCCGCCCGCCGCTCGGGCAGCGCCCCGAACGTCGCCGCAATCGCATCGATCGCCGACTGTTCGCCGATGTCGCCGACGACGCCGATCTCGATCGCGCCATGCGCAAAGCTGTCGGCGACAACGGGCTTCAGCTGCGCCCAGTCGAGCGTCATCATCTTGCCCAGCGGCGGGGTCTGCGCGCGCGGATCATTGTTGGCGAGGATGCCGCCCGCGTCGCGGCCGAGCACCGCCGCCGGGGTCGCATCATTCGCGGCATATTGCTGCGGCAGGACGCGGCGGATCAGCGCAAGCCCGTCAGGGCGATAGCCGGGGTGCGTGAGGTACGCCGCCATCAGCTTGGCCTGCAGCGCGAAATCCTCGGGCGAGGTCAGCGCCGATCCGCCGAATGCGTCGGTGGAATTGCCGAAGACCGGGCTGATCGTCTTGCCCGCGAGGATCGAGCGCAGTTCGTCGAGGCTGTGCGCTTCGAGGCCGCCTAACATCAGGGAACCGGCGAGCGCAACCTTGGTCGGGTCATCGCGCGTTGCGAGCAAATTGCCGCCATCGACGCGCAGCGACAGCATGACCTTGTCCTTCTGGAAATCGGTCGTCTTGATGTTGAGCATGACATTGTTGGCGAAGCGGATGCGGCGAATGCCGAGATCGTCGACGCGCTCGTCGCTGACGATTTTGCCCAGCGTGCCGAAATTGTCGTAGGCGAAGGCGGCGTTGGCGGCCTCGGTCGGCGCGGCGACGGCAACCTCGGTCGACGCACGCAGCGCCGCGAGGACCGCGCCGGGGCCGCCCTCGACCGGCTTCTTCGCCGTCACGCGCGCAAGCGGCGCGCTGAGCCCGTCCATGCGCTTCTGGAACGCCGCTGTGATCGCCGCGGCGGTCAGCGACGGCGCGGCAGCCTCGAACAGCGCCTGCGAGGTTTCGGGGCGGGCGAAGACGAAGTCGCCCTCGGCGGCCGACACCAGCGCGTCGGCAAGCGCGTCGCTGCGCCGCGTCGTCACGCCGGCGACGGCGTTTTTGTACGCGGTGCGGCGGTTCGCGATCTGCTCGTCGACCTCAGCCTGCGTGAAGCCATGCTCGATCGCGCGGCGCTGTTCCTGCTCCACGAGCGCCAGCGCCTCCTTCCACGCGCCTTCCTTCGCGACCGCGCCGACAGTGACCTGATCGAATGTCTTCCATCCCTCGGCGTCGCTGAAATAACCCGTCAAAATCGGCGAATCCTCGTTCAGCGCAATCTTCGCGAGCCGGCGGCTGACGATCGCCTCGCCGACATCCTCGGCGAGCTTGCGCGTGCGTTTCGCCTTGGTATCGGGCTCGTCGACCCACGGTTTGAAGCTCGCGATCGTCACCGAATCCTGGATCGCCGGATCGACGAAATCGTCGGCCGCCGCGGCGCGCTTGTAATCGACATTGCCGATTTCGGGGTCGGCGCCCGCGGGGCCGCGGCCCTTCCAGTCCGCAAAGCGCGCCTTGATCTTCGCCTCGACCGCCGCGGGGTCGAAATCGCCGACCATCACCAGCGTCGTGCGTTCGGGACGATAATAGCGGTCGTAGAGATCGCGGAGCCGCGATGCGGGCGCGGTTCTGATCACCTCCTCGGTGCCGACCGGGATGCGGTTCGCGACATTCATCCCCTTCATCTGGAAGTCGAGCTGGTCGATCAGGCTGCGCAGCTGATAGGTGTCGCGCGCGCGCCGTTCGGACAGGATGATGCCGCGCTCGCGGTCGACCGCGGCGGGATCGATCGTCAGATTGCCGCCCGTCTCGCGCATCAGCATCAGCCCGGTGTCGATCAGGTCGTCCGACGCGTTGGGAAGATCGAGCTTGTAGATCGTCTCGTCGAAGCCGGTCGAGGCGTTGGTGTCGGCGCCAAATGCCAGCCCCTTGCGTTCGAGCAGCTTGATCATCTCGCCCTCGGGCACGTTGGTCGATCCGTTGAACGCCATATGTTCGAGGAAATGCGCGAGGCCGCGCTGGTCTTCGGCCTCGGCAAAGCTGCCGACGGCGAAGCGCATGCGCAGGACGACGCTATCCTTGGGCGTGCTGTTTTTCAGCAGCGCATATTTCATCCCGTTGGGGAGCACGCCGAAGATGATGTTCGGATCGACCGGCACGTCGCTCGCCGCGAAATTCCACGCCTTGGCCGCCTCGCTCTGTGGATTGACCGCCGCGGGCGTCGCGACCTTTGCGGGCGCTTCCCTGGCCCAGGCCGGGGCGGTGCTGGCGATAAGGAAGACGAGGGGTGACAGCGCGGTCGAAGCACGCCGGACAAAGGATTTGGTCATGCACCAGATGTGGCCACCGCCCTTCGGACGGTCAAGCCAGTGTTACGCGACCCGGCCGATGCTTTCGACAGACGACGCCTTCTCGCGATCGGCGGCTTTCGCAGCGTAGAGCGCGCGGTCGGCGACCTCCAACAATTTGCGCGCGCTGTCGCCATGCTCGGGCCAGATGGCGGTGCCGATGCCCGCGCCGACGCCGATCGAACGGCCGCCGATGCGGTAGGGCGCGGCAAGCGCGGCGAGAACATGGTCGGCGAGCGAGGTCTTGAGCAATATCGACCCGGCGGGCACGAGGATCGCGAATTCGTCGCCGCCCTGCCGCGCGACCACCGCATGGTCGCCGCACGCACGGCGCAGGCGTTCGGCGAGCTCGCACAATACGCCGTCGCCGATCGCATGGCCGTGCTGGTCGTTGATCGGTTTGAAGCCGTTGAGGTCGAGCAGCGCGATCGCGAACGGGTTGGCCGCGTCGCCTTTCGCAATCTCTTCGTCGAGCCGCATGTCGAACTCGCGGCGATTTGCGAGGCCGGTCAGCGGATCGGTGTGCGCGAGGTCGCGCATCTGGTGCTGGAGCTGGAGCAGGTCGATCAGTTGATCATGCTGTTGCAGGATCATGCGCAGCAGGAAGATCGTCGCGACGACGAGGCTGGTGCCCGCAGCGATTTCGGGCGGGTTGCCCGACGTCAGCATCAGGAAGGAGATCGGCACCAGCCCGATGAGCAGGTTGATGAAGGTCGCGAGGCGGATCGACGACAGGCAATAGGCGGTCGCAAGCGAACCCATCGCCATGATCATCGCATAATAGCTATGTGTCGAGGGCGGCGCGGCGAGCCAGTTGATCACCGTCCAGGCGCTGCACATAGCGCCCGTCGTCCCCGACAGCCACATCGATTCTGTGATTATCCGCCGTGCGCGGCGCAGGCTCATCCGCCGGCCGCGCTTGTGCATCAGGAAGAGGAAGCCGAGCAGGCCGATGATCGCGAGCGTGACCGGGAAACCGATGCGGACGATCGGGTGGACCGTCGGCACCCCGGCATAGATGGCGGTCGGGGTTGTCGCCGCCAGCATCAGGAACAGCATCGGGGTCAGCGTTTCGACGCGATTGGCGCGCAGCAAGGCGACATCGTCCCGAATCGCGTCCGGAATCGGCGGAAAGAAGCGCGTGCGCAGCCAGTGATAGACACCCGTCATAACGGCGGGATAGCAAGGCCGAGTAAAGCAGGGGTTAAGGAATGAAAGCTTGTCTTATCACTTACCTAACGGCCCCATGCGAGCGCATGGCTTGCGAAATATTAACCATGTTTGGCGATAGCGACCGGCGAATTTGTCGCGCCCGACAGGAGCCACGCCATGTCTTATCCGATGCCGCCGTTAACTTCGCCTGCCGCTGCGCCGACCGTGCCAATGCCGGCAAGCGGCCCGACGCTGCCACAGAACGACACGCCCGCCCAGCAGGCGGCGCGCGCCGCGCAGCTGACCGCGACGCGGGCCGTTTATACATGGACGACCGATGTGCCCACGCTGCCCGGCGTGCCGCTCGCGACCAGCGTGCCGAAAAATGACGAGCCGACGATCGCCTGGTTCGTGATCCTGATCGGCGTCGGGCTGGGTATCGTGCGCAACGCGCTGACGGTGAAGCTCGGCGGCGTCGACAAGGGTGAGTTCGACAGCCCGCGCGCCGAATATGAGGCCGCGCTCGCCGAATGCGATGCGATCGAAGCGTCCGCAGCGAAGATTGCGGTCGAACATGGCGTGCATACCGGCGGCAATATTTTCGAGCGCATCGTGGGCGACGTCGAAAACGCCGTCGCCGCCGCCGAACGCGATGCCCATGTGGCGCTGCTTCAGGGTTACAAGAATAGGCTCGAAGAGCTGATGAAGGTCGAGGACGCCGAGGGGCTCGGCAGCAAGACGCTGCGCAGCATCGAGGCGTATCGCGCGCTGTTCAGGACGCTGCCCGTGCCGGGCGTCAGCTATATGTTTCAGGACGACAGCGAGTTCGCGCGGCTGCGCGTCCAGGGTCCGAACTGCATGCTGATCACCGCCGTCGGCGATGCCCTGCCCGCCAATTTTCCGCTGAGCGCCGCCAAATATAGCGCGGTGGTGAATGGCGACACGCTGGGCGCCGCGCTCGCCGACAGGCGCCTCTTCCTGCTCGACTACCAACCGCTCGAAGTGCTCGATCCCGGCACCTATGGCGGGCAAGCCAAAAATGCATGGCAGCCGGTGGCATTGTTCGCGGTGCCGCCGGGCGGATCCTCGCTCGTGCCCGTCGCGATCCAGTGCGGGCAGAGCCCGGCCGACTATCCGATCTTCACCCCCTCGCCCGTCGCCGACAAGCTATGGGGATGGGAAATGGCGAAGTTCGTCGTGCAGGTCGCCGACGGCAATTATCACGAGCTGTTCGCGCACCTCGCGCGCACACATCTGGTGATCGAGGCTTTTGCGGTCGCGACGCACCGCCATCTGGCCGAAGTGCACCCGATCTGGGCGCTGCTCGTCCCGCATTTCGAGGGGACGCTGTTCATCAACGAACAGGCGGCAACCTCGCTGATCGCGGCGAACGGCCCGATCGACCATATTTTCGCGGGCACGATCGCGTCGAGCCAGCTCGCCGCGGTCGACGCACGGCTGGCGTTCGATTTTTATGGCAAGATGCCGCGCGCCGATTTTTCAGCGCGCGGGGTCGGGATGGATTCGGCGCTCGCCGATTATCCGTACCGCGACGATGCGCTGCTCGTATGGGACGCGATCCACGAATGGGCGCGGCAATATGTCGACCTTTATTACGCGCATGACGCCGATGTCGTCGGCGATACCGAGCTGACCGCTTGGGCGGCGTGCCTTGCGGGTGAAGCGAAGATCAAGGGTTTCGGGGCCGTGACGACGCGCGCGCAGCTCGCCGAAGTCTGCACGATGGTGATGTTCACCGCGAGCGCGCAGCATGCCGCGGTCAATTTCCCACAAAAGGATATCATGGCCTTTGCCCCCGCGGTCACCGGTGCGGGCTGGCAGGCGGCGCCTAATGGCCAGCGCGGGCATGACAAGGCGGGCTGGCTCGCGATGATGCCGCCGATGGCGCTCGCGCTCGAACAATTGAACGTGCTCGAACTGCTGGGGTCGGTGCACTACCGTCCGCTCGGCGACTATCGCAGCAACGCCTTTCCCTATCCGCCCTGGTTTCAGGATCCGCGCGTGACGGGAGCCGAAGGGCCGCTCGCCTGGTTCCAGGCGGCGCTCGTGGGGGTCGAGGCGGAGATCGCGGCGCGCAATGCAGAGCGGATGCAGCCTTACCCCTATCTGCAGCCGAGTTTGATCCCGACGAGCATCAATATTTGAGGCGGCGCCCGAAAAATGATCCGTCATTCCGGCGAAGGCCGGAATCTCGCCTGGTGCCTCATGACGCAGCGATGATATCCCGGCCTTCGCCGGGATGACGATCGTTGGGCAGCCTCAGCTGCCCTTTTTCTTCCGGTGGCTTTCGAGGTCGAGCACGGCATTCTCGCCGCCCTCGGGCAGCAGGCCGAGCCGGCGCGCGACTTCCTGATAGGCTTCGACTTCGCCGCCGAGATCGCGGCGGAAACGGTCCTTGTCGAGCTTTTCGTTCGTCGTCATGTCCCACAGACGACAACCATCGGGGCTGATCTCGTCGGCGAGGATGATGCGGCTGAAGTCGCCTTCGTAAAGCCGGCCGAACTCGAGCTTGAAGTCGACGAGGCGGATGCCGACCGCGGCGAACATGCCGCTCATGAAGTCGTTGATGCGGATCGCCATGTCCTGAATGTCGTGAAGCTCGTCCTGGCTGCACCAGTTGAAGCAGGCGATATGCTCTTCGGCGACGAGCGGGTCGCCGAGCGCGTCGTCCTTGTAGCAATATTCGATCAGGGTGCGGGGAAGCTGCGTCCCTTCCTCTATCCCGAGGCGCTTCGACAGCGTGCCCGCGGCGACGTTGCGCACGATCACCTCGATCGGCACGATCTCGACCTGGCGGATCAGCTGCTCGCGCATGTTGAGGCGGCGGATGAAATGATGCGGCACGCCGATATTGCCGAGCAGCGTGAACACATGCTCCGAAATCCGGTTGTTGAGCACGCCCTTGCCGCTGATCGTGCCCTTTTTCTGGGCGTTGAACGCGGTCGCATCATCCTTGAAATACTGGATCAGCGTGCCCGGTTCGGGGCCTTCGTACAGGATCTTCGCTTTGCCTTCGTAAATCTGGCGGCGACGGGACATGGCGTTCAAACTTTCTGCCGGAACCAAATGAATGACCCCGGCAAAGCGACTCAGCAGGAGGCGCGCCGCCGGGGCGATGGGGCGCCTATAGCGACAAAGCGGCGGCGCGTCATCAGTCACTTCGCCAATGATCCTCCCTGTCGCGAAGCGATGGGGAGGTGGCGGCGGAGCCGCTGACGGAGGGGTAATGACGCGACGCCGCAACCCCTCCACCACTCGCTTCGCGAGCGGTCCCCCTCCCCACCGCTTCGCGGCAGGGAGGATCTTCCTTTACGCTTACGTCAACTAGAGCTTGCACTCCCGGGCATCGCTTGCAACGATGCTCATAACCAAGGGAGAGACAGATGAGCTTCGACCAGATTCGCCTCGACCGCCACGAAGGCGTCGCGCTGCTGACGCTGCACCGCCCCGACCGGATGAACGCTTTCACCACCGAAATGATGCTGGAAATCGTCGCCGCGCTCGACGAATGCGACGCCGACGACGGCGTACGCGCGGTGATCTTCACCGGATCGGGCGACCGCGCCTATTGCGCCGGCGCCGACCTGGGTCAGGGCGCCGCGACCTTCGATTATGACAAGCGCACCGACAAGGCAGCGATCCTGCCCGACGGCATCGCTGCGAGCCCGGTCGCCGCAGACGGTACAATCGACTGGTCGCACCCGCTGATCCGCGATTCGGGCGGGCGCGTGTCGATGCGCATTTTCGACTGCAAAAAGCCTGTGCTCGGCGCGATCAACGGCGCTGCGGTCGGGATCGGCGCGACGATGACGCTGTCGATGGACGCGCGGCTCGCGAGCGAGACCGCACGCTACGGCTTCGTCTTCGCGCGCCGCGGTATCGTGCCCGAGGCGGCGTCGAGCTGGTTCCTGCCGCGCCTCGTCGGTATCCAGACTGCCGTCGACTGGTGCTTTTCGGGGCGCCTGATCGACGCTGCCGAAGCCTATGAAAAAGGGCTCGTCCAGTCTGTCCACGCGCCCGGCGGACTGGTCGACGCCGCGATCGCCAAGGCGCGCGAGCTCACCGACCATAGCGCGCCCGTGTCGGTCGCGCTCACCCGCCACATGCTGTGGCGCATGCTCGGCGCGCCCCACCCGATGAGCGCGCACCGCTGGGACAGCCGCGCGATCTTCGCCCGCGGGCGCAGCGCCGATGCCGTCGAGGGCGTGTCGAGCTTCCTTGAAAAGCGCCCCGCGAACTTCACCGTCAGCGTCGCGAACGACTATCCGTGGTTCGCCGAGTTCGAGGACACGCCGCCTTACGGCTGATCAGCTCGAGGCACCGCGCTTCCCGAAATAGGGCCGGAAAAACATATAGAGACCGGAAAACATCAGCAGGAAGAGCGGCGGAAGCGGCAGATAATAGACCCACTCGACCGGCTGATGCCCCAGGCCGAGCGTCACGAAAATGGCGAGCACGATCGCCGAAAAGATGATCGATACCCAGCGGTGAAATTGCCGGATCCATAGACTCCAGTTCATGTTCTTCTCCCTGTTTGACGTTCAGTCGAGACCCGCGACAACCTTTTCGAGATTTTCGAGGTGGATCTTCCAGCCGCCCTTGGCGCCGCCGAAGGCCTGCTTCTGGTCGGGGCGGAAACCGACCTGCTCCATGCGCAGCAAGGTGCCGGCAGGCGTCGGTTCGAGCGTGAAGGTGACGACGCTGTCCAGCGCATAGGCCGGATCATCGTGCGTGGTATTCCAAGCGTAGGACAGTGTCCGTCCCGGATCGACATCGAGAATCTCGCAATCGACATGGCCCCAGTCGCCGTGCAGCTGGAACCGGTGACCGAGATCGAGGCCGAAGTCATTCTTCATCAGCCATTCCTCGATCAGATGCTGCTGCGTCAGCGCACGCCACAACTTTTCGGGCGGGTGCGGTATTTCGCGCTCGACCGTAACGGTGCGCACGTCGGTGTCAGTGTTGGTCATTGGTCCATCCTTTTGAGCAAATTTTCGAGATCGTCGAACCGCGCTTCCCAGAAGCGGTTCATGCGGCCGGTCCAGTCGACCAGCGGCGCGAGCGCGCGTTGCTGCGCACGGTAATGCGTCTGGCGTCCCTCGTGCCGGTCAAGCACCAGCCCGGCCTGCTTGAGGATGCCGAGATGTTTCGACACCGCGGGCTGCGAAATGCCCGCGCCCACGGTGAGTGCCCCGACCGTCTGCTCGCCTTCGAGGCAGAGCCTTTCGAACAGCGCACGCCGGCTGGGATCGGCGAGCGCCTTGAAGAGAAGATCGGGCGAGGGCTGCGTCATAATTCATAACTCACTGGCTATGTATTTTCTCATAACCATATAGTTATACGTGTCAAGCGCTGCCCTTGTCGCGGCACCATCGGACGCCGGAGCGCCGAACGCTTCCCGCGCACCGACGCGGCAGACCGGCTCTACTTCGGGTCGGGCAGCGCGGGCGGCGGCGACATCCATGTCACGACCGAAGTCCGGCCGCGCGAATGGGCGGTCGCCAGCCGATCCCGGCGGCGATCAGGCGGCGTTATAGACGCGCCGCCCGCGCTCCGCGGTCATGCTGTGCGTAGCCTTCAGCGCGAGCGAACGCGCGCGGATCGTTTCGACGCTATGCCAGTTCGCGGTCACCCGATCGGGGGAGAATTGCACGGTCACATAGCCGCGATCCTCGGTGTTCGCCCATTTGAGTTGCGGCGACGAGCGGCGCAGCGCCGAGACGCGCGCTTCGTCGGCCACGCCCTTGATATAGCTTTCATAGCCCGGGGAAGTAACGCTCTGCCCCGCAATCTCGATACCCGCCGGCCGGCCGTCCTCGGCGAGGTCGAAGGCCCAGGCATTGTGCGTGTCGCCGGTCAGCGTGACGAGGTCGGCGTCGGCGCGCTGCGCCGCGGCGAGCAGGCGCGATCGCGCTGCGGGATAGCCGTCCCACGCGTCGAGATTGAGCGGCAGGCCCGCCTTCGCCGCAAGCTGGCCCGCCTCGACCCGGCGGCGGATATAGTCGGGCTGTTCGCCAGCGAACCACTCGCGCGTCTCGGGCGGCGTGAAGAGCGTGCCCATCACGACCTGCTGCGCGCAGACCTGCCAGCGCGTTCCCGTCCCGGTCGAGGCGGCGAGCCCGTCGAACAGCCATTTCTCCTGCGCGGCGCCGAGCATCTGGCGCGCCGGGTCGCGATAGCCGGTTTCGGTGAACTGCTTGAGCTTCGCGGCGGCGTCGCCGCCACCCGCGACGATCTCGTCGACCTCGAACTGCCGGTCGCGGGCCGTCACCCGCGTTTCGGGGAGGAAGATCGTCGCGAGGTCGCCGACCTGATATTGGCGCCAACGCGTGTCGGCGACGGGCATCCACTCGCGATGAGCACGTTCAGCGGCGGCCATGCGCGCCATCCAGTCGCCTTCACCCTCATTGTGGTTTTCGGCGCCGCCCTTCCAGACGTCGTTCGCGAATTCATGATCGTCCCATTGAGCGATCATGGGGAATAGCTGGTGCAGCTTCTGCAGGTCGGGGTCGGCACGATAGGCGGCATAGCGAAGGCGATAATCGGCAAGCGCGACGATCTCGTGCGCGGGCTGGATCTCGCGTCCGGACAGCGCCTGCTTCGCCGAGGGATAGTCGCCGGCCTTATATTCGTAGAGATAGTCACCGACATGCGCGACAAGGTCGATGTCGCCGCGCGCCGCGGCGTGGCCATAGGCATTGAACCAGCCGAACGGCATGTTCGAGCAGGA
>NZ_DATFFD010000286.1:0-46238 GCF_035250425.1 Sphingopyxis sp. | reverse complement strand
ACAGTCGGCGCGGTGCCGCGGACGATTTCGACCGAGGGGCCGATGGGGCGCGGTGCGGGAAGCGGCAGGCGCGGCCCGGCGGGCGCGGCGCGCGACGGCAAGGTGGGATTTTCGGAATAGAAACCGGGCGGCAGGCCCTCTAAACCCGGGGACCGGGCCCGCCGCGCCGGAGCCGAACGCCAACCGCCACCCAGGTCGCTTTGAGTGATGGACATGTTGGCGCCGTCTTCGATGCTCGTGACATTGCGCAGCGCGAGCGACAGTGCGCCGACGCGTTGGGCCAGAGCCAGTTTCTGTGCGCTGACCGGGTCGACTTCCAGCGTCGCCGTCTTGGCGAGTTTGGGATCGGTCTTGCTCTCGTCGGCTATCTGGTCGATCGCGATGACGCGGATTTTTTCGAGCAGGACGTCGGTGACCTGGTCGCCGCGGTCGGCGCTCTCGCCCGCCATCTGGCGCGTCAGCAGGATGTCGACGATGTCGCCCGGCGCGATCATGCCGGCAACGCCGGTCACATCGTCGACGCGCACCGCAACGGCGCGCATCCCTTCGGGTAACAGCGCCGAAATGCTGGCGCGGCCATCGTCGCCGGAAATCTTGGAAGCGAGGATCGGCTCGCCCACCGCGATCGGGCGCAGCGCGACGCGCGGCCCCCGCGGATTGTTGACGACGCCGATCGACGTCTTGAACGCGCCCTGCGGTAGCGAATTGGCGGGCCAGCCGACCAGTTTCGTATTCTGCGCCGTCAGCACGGTGCCGAAGGCCAGCGGCTGCGACGCGACGAGCACCTGGACGAGTTGCAGTTGCTCGACCTGCCGCTGCTGGCGTTCTTCAATGCCGCTGAAATAACGGTTGGCGAGGAATACGACGATCAAGCCCAAAAGGACTGCGATCCCTACGATATATGGTGTCCGATTCGACGGCATGGCCCGTGTCCCCCCGGAATTGGCCAAGTAAAATTCCCTGCCGGAACCAAGGTTCCGGCAGGGATTTCCACCTTAATCAGCAACCGGCTGCCGGCGCTTGACCCGCTGTGGTCGGAATGCAGTCGGTCGCATTGCTCATGGCGCCCCGAATGGCGCCGCCGAGGTTCCACGCCGCAAGCGCAATGCCGGTACCGACGATCGCGAGGATCAGGGCATATTCGGCGGCCGAGGCGCCGCTTTCGTCACGCACGAAATTCTTCAGAAAATTCTTCATGGTCAGACTCCTGTAACCGCATCGAGAGCGGTTGATGTCTGTCCTCCCCCCCCATGGAGTCGGCAGACATTCCTGCTGAAGGAGTGCAGTGGAACCGACGCGACCCGGTGTAGAATATCCGGCTGGCGCCGGTTCAACCTGTCAATGCGGTCCCTCAGCAAGGAACAGGTTGATTCAAAACCTTTTCCGGCAAACCGTCAACAAAATATTAACTTTTGTTTATAAAGTCTTAATATTCATTGTCTGATTAACTATTTTCAGAATGCGGGCCGTGAAATGGTTAACTGCCGATCGATTCGACTCCGATTCGTAATTTGGTTTAATCATGGCTAATTTAATTATTATCTGCAAATAACTCGCATTATCGTCGAAGCGGTTATCTAGGCTCTATGTCGCTAAAAAATATTTCGCATGCCGACTGGCACTTCGAGAGGCATCGCTATTTTTCCGCAAAGCGGACCTTACGAATCCAGCGGAACATTATCTTAACCATAATTGCTTTAAACTGGTGCAAGGCCACGAGAGGTGTCGATCATGATCGCAAATGCCGCCTTCGAGCGAGTAAGGCTGAAACTGCTCGACCGCAGCCGTCACTTTGTTGCGGCGCTCGAAGACAGCGTCCGGCGAATGCTGCTGGGCTGGGTTATCGTTATCGCGCTTCTCTCGGCCGGCCGCATCCTTTCCTCGTCGCTTCCATCTGGCGGCCTCGCATCGGCGCTGATGCTTTTTGTCCCGCACATGCTGGTCCTCGCCAGTCCCTTTTTCGGCTACTGGGTCGCCAACTGCCTTTTTCCGCGCGGTATCGATTTCACCCAGCCCGAAATACGCCTAGCGCGCTTCGGCAACTGGCGCGCGCTCGATCCGGTGGCGGCGCGTCGACACCGCGCGTTTGGCCCGGCGGGCATGATGGCCTCGCTGCTGGTCGGCATGTTGCTCAACCTGCCCCTCCGTACGGCCGAATTCATGGCGGGCGTGCCGGCGATGACCGCGGCGGCGCCGCCGTGGGGGCAAATGATCTACCTTGCGATGGCGACAGACATCGTGGTGATGAACTTTCTCTATACCTTGTGCTTCTTCATGGCTCTGCGCCGCATGCCCTTTTTCCCGCGCCTGCTGCTGCTCACCTGGTGCATCGATGTCGCTTCGCAGCTGGCAATAGCCCAATATGTCAGCGGCGCTCCGCACCTGCCCGCCGCCGTCGCCGCGGCGCTCGCACCCCTGATCGAAGGCAATCTCGAAAAAGCGTTCATCAGCATTATCGTCTGGATGCCCTATCTGATGCTATCGGAACGCGTAAACGTCACCTATCGCTGGCGCCAGCCGGCCTAAACGAGGCGAGGGTGCCGGCGCGCGGGGGCGCGCGGCTTGAATGGGGGAAGGCAATGAGAGCGGAAATCCGGCTTTCCCTGGTCATCCTGCTTGTTGTCGCCCTGTTCGCGGTCGCGCTTCATTCGGTCGGGGTCAATCCCTTCAGGCTGGCGGGTTATGCCGCAAATCTCATCCTGTTCGTTGCGGCCTGGTTTGTCATGTCTTCGGTTCGCTTGGTCTGGCACCTGCTTCGCGACCGACCGGCGTATCCCCTCGCTTATCTCTGGATACATGATTTCGGCCATGAATACCGCGCGCGGTTGATGCACTCATGGCCGATTCTTCTGGCCGCGATCATCTTCCTCCCGACGTTTTCGGCCATGAAAAGCGCGATTCCGTTGTTCCAGGACTATCGGTGGGACCAGAGCTTCATCGATCTAGACCAGCTGATTCACGGGACCGATGCCTGGCGCATGCTTCAACCCGTCCTCGGTTTCCCGATCCTGACCTTTGCGATTTCGACTCTTTACCAGATCTGGATCCTCCTCATTTACATGGGCACGATTTTTGTCGCGCTCCATGTTGGCGACCGCGACCTGCGGC
The DNA here is from genome assembly GCF_035250425.1 of Sphingopyxis sp. Taxonomy (GTDB): domain Bacteria; phylum Pseudomonadota; class Alphaproteobacteria; order Sphingomonadales; family Sphingomonadaceae; genus Sphingopyxis. The sequence continues at coordinate 43,130 of NZ_DATFFD010000286.1, read as the reverse complement.
TGCGCTACTTCAAGTCGTTTTTCGCCATCTGGACGGTCAATGGTGTGCTCCTGGCTATCGCCTTCGCATCGGTTGGGCCCTGCTTCGCAGGCGCCATGCTGGATAATCATCATTTTGCCGAGCAGATGGATTATCTGCATCGCGCCAATATGCATTGGCCCATCATGTCGATCGAGGTGCAGCAACAGCTCATTCGATGGCATGGCGGGGGATCGGCCGAGCTCGGCCGCGGCATCTCGGCAATGCCATCGATGCATGTTTCGCTCGCTGTCCTCTTCTTTCTCGCTGCCCGGCGGATCAATCGCGCGATGGGCGTCTTTTTCGGTATTTACGCGGCCGTAATCCTGATCGGCTCCGTCCACCTCGCCTATCACTATGCGATCGACGGGTATCTATCGATCGTCACGACCCTGCTCTTGTGGGGGGCGTTTCGGCGGCGCGCGGCGGCAACGAACGGCGTGCAGCAGCCGTCCGTGCCGGGCCTGCTCCCAGACCGCGCCCGATGAGCGCAACTGCTGCGTCGCGCCCTCGGGGCTGGTATCTCGCCTGGTCGATTGCGCTGGCCCCTATGCTGCTCCTCGCGATCGGCTGGGGACACGAACTTTCGCCGACGCGGAGCTTGGCGCGGTCCTATGCGCTGCCGATCGTTGCAGTCGAGTTGGCGATCGCCATCGTGGCCCTTGTCGAGACGCGCCGTTTCCCACGCGTGCCGCGGTTTCCTGCGGCGCTGCTTCTTTTTCTCGTCGCGGTCGCTTTTTTCAGCGCCGCGCGTGCGCCCGATCCGGCCACCAGCCTTTTCATGACCCTGCTATGGGTCAATCACCTTCTCTTCGGCTTCGGGATCTACCAGCTCGCCCGGCACGGGCTGCTGACCGTGCCGCAGATATTGCGCGCAATGCCGATTGCGTTCGCCTTGTTCGGGGCGGTGCTGATTGCCTATTATGCGCTGCATTCTGAACATGGTCACAACTGGTATCAAGACTCGCCATCGTTCAATAACATCCGGTGGCTCGGCTATTATTGCGCCGTCATTTTTGGATTGTGCGCCGGGGGGTGGCTGGAGAGCCGCAGGGTGGGGCTGGCCATAGCCATATTCGCGCTCGCGCTCGCGCTATGGACGGGGTCGCGGGGCAGCTTGACCGCTGTGATCGGAGGATATGTCGTGGCCGTGCTCTTCGTTCCCGTCGCGGCCAAGGCGACGCCCCGCTTTCTCGGTGCGGTTTTGCTGTCCACATTATTGGCGCTGGCCGCCTCGCAAGTCTGGCCTTTGGATCAAGGAAGTGCGGAACGCCTGTTGTTCGATCAGACGGACAGCGGCAGGACCGAGATTTGGCGGCAGACCGCCTCCCTGATCGGTCAAAGGCCCTGGCTCGGCTGGGGCGAGGCCCAGTTCAGCACGCTGCTCCAATCCCGTTTTGCGCAACCACACAACATCGTGTTGCAGATATTATTGGCTTGGGGAGTTGTCGGCTTTGGCCTGATTGCCGTTCTGGCCGCTCTGCTCGCCGACAGGGGGCGTCGGAATGCCAATCGGCAAAACGCGCCGCTGATATTTGCGATATGCAACATCGCAGCCTTTTCGCTGATCGACGGAAGCCTGTTTCACATCCATTCGGTGTCGGTATTTGCGCTTTGCGCAGCCTTGCTTGCAGCCGGCGAAGGAAGTGCAACCGAAATGCGATAGCTGCGCGCCGGTTTCCACGCGATGCCACCGATAAGACAGTCTGCTTCGCGAATGCTTGCGACCAAAGAATTTGAAGCGTTTCTTCCTCGGCCATGTTGGCCTCAGGAGAACGATCATGGGAAGGTCAGAATTTGACTACGTGCCCGCGATTGATGACCGCCGCGCCTCGCAGGAGTTCCTGCGCCTGTTGACCAAGATCAATGCCTGCCGCGCGTTCGGTCGCCATGTTTTGAACCTATCAGCGAAGAGGGAGCGGAAGATGTCTGGAAGCAACATCAAAGGGCCTTGGGGTCGGGTTCCGCCTCTTCATGTCGATGTGCTGATCGTCGGCGCCGGTAAGGACGCGTTCCCGCGGATCGACCTGCGCGAAGCGGAGTTCGTCTATGACGGCGAGTTCCCGGCGACGTCGGCCCGCACCGGTACGGAAATTACAGCCTGATGGCGTGGCCGCGCCGCGAGGCCGGCCGGGGGCATAGGCATGCCACGGGCGGCGACCCGGACGCCATCGGCCAGGGACCCAGCGGGCGGGTGCGGTCATTCGCCGCGCCCTTCGACCCACATCAGCGCCGCGCCGCGATCCTCGGGCTTGAACACCCGATAGCCGATATGCGGCAGAAGGGCGCTTTCGATCCGCGTGAGGGCCCGGATCCATAGTTGATCGGCGACGACCGCGACGCGCCCGAACCGCTCGAGCTTTGCGAAAAGCGGTACGGCCCGCGCGATATGCGCGGCCAGCCCGCTGATCTCGATACCGTCGATCGACCGCGTCTCGGCATAGACATGGACGGTCTCGTTTGCCGCCATCGCGGTGTCGAGCCGGTCCATGATCGAGGTTAGATCCTCTCCCGTGATCTTGCCCTCGACACGGACGGCGAGCACATCATCCCTCGTGTGGATCATTTCGAACATGACTTGGCCTTTCCGGTGACGCTCGCCAGCATCGCCGCGACGGCGAGCAGGTCGAGCGTGAGGCTCTGCGCTGCAGGGAGGATCGAGGCGAACGGCCAGGCGAACCCGATCGTGAGCGAGACCATCATGCTGACCGCGCCCGAGAGATAGAGCCAGCCGCGGCCCGCATGGCCCCGCACGAGGGCGAGCGTCAGCCGCGCCGCCGCTCCAACCGCGAGAATGCCCGCCATCGCCATTGCGGTATGATAACCGCCGAGCAGCGGATCGACGAACAGGATGATCGCCTGAATCAGGCAGGCGAGCGCGCTTGCGAGCCAGAGCCGCCGGTCCAGCCGGTCATTGCAGGTCGCCGCCATGCGGCCCTGCACGATCGCGGCGAACAGCATCGCGGCGACCAGCATATAGATGGCGGCGATCGTCTCGAGAAAGGTGCGCGAGAGGACGAACAGGATGAGCAGACACGCCGCCACGCCGATCTCGAGCACCGAGATTTCTTTCCAGAGGCTGCTCTGCACCGGGCGGGCGGGCACATTGGTCGCAATCATCAATTGTCTCCCTTGCGGAAATGGCGTTGGGAGCATGCATAACGCAGCGCTGGAAGCGCCGCATTGCGGGATTCTACGGACCCGTCCGTTCCTGCGCTTCCGTCCGCCGCGATGCGGCGCCGCACTCGGCGGAGCTGTCGTCGCCATCCGCGCTCAGCAACGCGCGGAATGCGGCAAGGCGCGTCCGATACCCCTCGGCATCGCCAAATTCGAGAAACTCATAATAGCGCTGGTGCGGGTCGCTGATCCTGAGCGCATGCTTGATCGGGCACCAATATTGCTCGGTCCGGCTTCCGATCTCGCGGGCGTAGGCGATCACGCCATTGGCGTAGGCGCAATAGGCACAGTTCAGGGCTTCGACCCAGTTGAGATAGGCGAGGCGTCCCCGGTCGAACGCGATATAATCGCGCCGCTCGACGCGGGCGATCCCATAGGCGCGAAAGCAGATGGCCTGGTAGACGCTGATCCAGATATCGAGGAGGAGCAGCGGCAAGAGCATCGAGTAGATGACGGGTGCGCTGATCACAGCACCGAAGGAGGAGCGGGCTAGAAAAGCGCGCACGCTGGTCTTGAGTTTCCGTTGTTCGATGACGATGCCGCGCTCGAATTCGACAAGCCGGTCATGGACCCGCACGCCCAGCGCCCGGCGCCGATGTTCGATCTCGCGATCGAGTTCGGCCTGCAGATCGACGATGGTCCGCGCGATCTCGTGCATGCGCTGCGTCACGCGGCGGACCTCGCCGCGCGCGGATCGGCCGCTTCGATGATGACCTTGAGCGCCTTCGTCTCAGGTGCGCGGGAGAAAACGTCATAAGCCTCCATCATGTCGGCCATCGCAAAATGGTGGGTGACAAGCTGTTCGGGGTCTAATTGTTTCGCCTCGACCATCCGCAGCAGCTGCGGCGTCGAAACGGTGTCGACCAATCGCGTCGTGATCGTGATATTGTGGGACCACAGGCGCTCAAGATGCAGATCGGCCTTGGTGCCATGCACGCCGACGTTCGCAATCCTTCCTCCGGCTGCGACGAGCAGTTGGCAAAGTTCGAAGGTGGCGGCGATGCCGACCGCCTCGATCACCGTATCGGCGCCGCGCGCGCCGGTCATCTCTATCAGCGCCGCTGCGGCGTCGCGCGTGCCGCTGTTGATCGTGTCGCTGGCGCCGAACCGGCGCGCGACAGCGAGACGTGCCTCGTCCAGATCGATCATGATGATCCGGGCGGGCGAGAAGAGTCGCGCGGTGAGCAGCGCGGCAAGCCCGATCGGCCCCGCGCCGACAATCGCTACGGTCGATCCCGGGGCGACCTTGCCGTTGAGCACGCCGCATTCGAAGCCGGTCGGGAGGATGTCGCTGAGCATGACCAGCGCATCCTCGTCGGCCTGCTCGGGGATGGCATAGAGGCTCGTGTCGGCATGCGGGATGCGAACATATTCGGCCTGGGTGCCATCGATGATGTTGCCGAGAATCCAACCGCCCGTCGCGCAATGCGATTGCATGCCCCGGCGGCAATATTCGCAGCGCCCGCACGCGGTGATACAGCTGATCAGAACATGATCGCCGGGCGCGAAAGCCGTCACGCCCGCCCCGATGCTGTCGATGATGCCCACGCCCTCATGTCCGAGGATGCGCCCCGGCTCGCAGCTGGGGACCGCCTTTGAGAATGTGAAGGTCGGTCCCGCAAATGGTCGTCTTGGTGATGCGCACGATCGCGTCGCCCGCATCCTGCACTTTGGGGACGGGCCGCTCCTCGACGGCCTTCAGGCCAGGGCCGTGATAGACGAGGGCTTTCATGCGAAGTCTCCTTTTGTGGATGGAAGGGCGCCTGGACCTTTGCCTGGACGGCCTCGATCGTCGCGCCGGCACCGCGAGATCTGAGGTTTCTGCCTATGCCGCACGGCGGCGCCGCTTCTGTTCGGAGCGCGCCGCCTCAAAGCCGGCGAGGATCCGCCGCATCTCGTCGAGCGCCTTGCGGCGACCTTTCTCGCTGCGAATATGGGCGAGGTTGTGCTTCAGATTGGCGGCGAAATCGGCATAGTCGTTCTGCCAGTCGTCGCCCGCGAGTTGGGCAAGATCGACGCGTCCGGTCCGGATTCGCTTCGGGGCTGCGCCGGAGGTGAGCGCGAAGCTCTCGCCGATCGCAGGAGCGACGACGGCGAGGCCCGGCGTTTCGGATTGGACGAGGAAGCGAAGCGCTTCGATCGCTTCGCTCTCGCCATGGTCGAGAAAAAGTCCGCCGCGGATCGGATGACGTTCCCGAATCCAGGCCGCGAGTTCGTCCCGGTCGGCATGCGCCGAATAGCTTTCGATGCGCCGGACGGCGGCGCGAACATTGATGTCCTTGCCCGAAAGCCGCACGCGCTCGGCCCCATCGAGGATGACCCGCCCGAGCGATCCGCGCGCCTGGAAACCGACGAACAAGATCGTCGACTGGCGCCGATGCAGATTATGCTCGAGATGGTGGCGGATGCGCCCGCCCTCGCACATGCCCGAGGCAGCGAGAATGATGGCGCCCGACACGCTGTTGAGGCGGATCGATTCGGCGACATCCTCGACATAGCGGATCGAGGGGTGACGGAAGATGTCGCTGCCCGCGACATCCTCGAGCTCGGCCGCGTGCGCCGCGAAGACTTTCGTTGCCCGGCTCGCAAGGGGGGAGTCGACGAAGATGGGGACGTTCGAGATGCGGTTCGCCTCGGCGAGGTGAGCGAGGTCGAGCAGCAGCTCCTGCGTCCGCTCGAGCGCGAACGTCGGGATGATGAGATTGCCGCCGCGCGCGAGCGCGGCCTTCACTTCGGTTTCGAGGAGCTGACGGCGGTCCTCGATCGTCAATTTCGGCCGCGGCCGGTCGCCATAGGTCGATTCGCATATGATGAAGTCCATGCCCGTGGGCGCATCGGGATCGCTCTGGAATGCCTTGTTGTCGGGTCCAAGATCGCCCGAGAAGAGCAGGCGAACCCCGCCCGCCTCAAGCTCGACCGAGGCCGAACCCAGAATATGCCCGGCATTCCACAGTCGCGCCTTGAAGCCCGGTGCGGGCTCGAACCAGGTCCCAAGCTCGGCGGGCCGCGTCAGGCGCCACGCGCGCAGTCCATCGGCCTCGGTGTAGAGCGGCTCGAAGATCTTTTCGCCCGCGCGGTCGTAGCGGCGGTTCCGCCGCGCGGTGTCGCTTTCCTGGATTCGGCCGGCGTCGGCGAGCATATATTCGAGTAGGTCGGCGGTCGGCGCGGTACACCAGACGCCGCCACGATATCCTTCCTTCGCCAGCTTCGGCAACAATCCGCAATGATCGATATGAGCATGGGTAAGAAGGACCGCGTCGATCGTACCGACGTCGAACCCGAAGGCGCCGTGATTAAGCGTCTCGAGGCTTCGCGATCCCTGGAACAGCCCGCAGTCGATCAGAAGCCTTCGCTGTCCGAGCGTGAGTTCCATGCACGAGCCGGTGACCGTGCCCGCGGCCCCATGAAAGGCGATCTTCAGCTGCGTTTCGGCGTCGGCCATGACAAACTCTCTTTCGTTCGCAGGTGGAAGGGGACGCGGCCTTGCATCGCGCTCAGCGCCCGGCCGCGCCATATTCGGTCATCGTCTCGAGCCACGTCGTGCGGTGCTTGGCATCGCCCTCGACATTGCCGACGATGCTTCGCTCGGTGGGCGTGATGCCGACAAAGCCCAAAATGTTGCGCTCGAGGCTGCGCAGGCTGTGCGCGCGAAAATAGACACGGTAAAAGAGCGCGGGCATCCCCATCGTCGCGACGATATGCGCCGTCCGGCCCTTGAGGCGCTTTTCGGGCAAACCCTTCGCCTTGGGCTGAAAGGCGAAGCCGGGACGCATGACCTGTTCGAAGAAGCCCTTGAGGCGGGCGGGCAGGTCGCCGAGCCAGAGCGGGTAGAAGATCACCAGATGTTCGGCCCAGGCAATATCGTCCTGCGCCTCGGCGATCGCGGGCGGCAGCGGACCCTCTTCCCACTCGGCGCGACTTTCGAGCAGGTCGAACGCGAGGCCCGCGACGGCGATGCGGCGGACGTCATGACCCGCCGCCAGCGCCGCCGCCGCATAGGCGTCGGCGAGCGCATGGACGAACCGCCCCGGATCGGGGTCGGGGTGTCCGTCGATGAGCGTGATCCGTCTGGCCTTCATGGAGAATTCCTAAAGGTGCGCGCGATGGCGCGGCCGGAACGGACCACCGCGCCGGGCCGAGCTGGACGGATAGGCGAGGCGCGGCGATCCGCCTGCCGCTTTTGGGATCGCGGACGCATTCCTCCTATCCGTAGTTTCCCGCATGATCCCGCCGCGCGTCCGGCCTTAGCGAAGCGGCATGCCCCTTAAGGATCAATACGGATCGCCCACGCAGCGAGCGTTTCGCTCTCGCCCGAAAATCGCTATGGATCGCGACCGGGGGAAGGCGCACCTTGAGGATGGCGGCGCCTTTTTTGCAGCGCGGGCGGAGGCCGCGCGGTCGATGTCGATGTTGCAACGCTCTTTCGCGGCGCGTCTCGCCTGCGCGCTGGCTCTCGTCGCCGCCGCGGCGCTGCTGCGCTATGCGCTCAAGCCCTGGCTCGCCGGCAATTCACCCTTCCTGCTGTTCGCGCCCGCGATCCTCGCCGCCGCCGTCCTCGCCGGACCGCTCGCGGCATCGATCGCCACCGGTCCCGCTCTGCTTCTCGGCCTCTATTTTGCCGGCTATCGCGGCGACGGAACCTATAATCTGGTCGAGGCCGCGGTCTTCCTGCTCACCGCGGCCGGCATCGTCGCGCTGTCGCAGGCTTTCGAGCGGATGCGCAAGCGCATGCACGAAAACGACCGCCACGCCGCACGGCGCGATGCCGAGGCGGCGCTCGTTGCCGAGGAGCTCAATCTGCTGATCGACGGCGCGCAGGGCCATGCGATCTATCTGCTCGACGCCGATGGCCGGGTCACGATCTGGAACAAGGGCGCCGAGCGCCTCAAGGGGTGGTGCGAAGACGAGGTCGTCGGCAAGGCATCGGCGATCTTCTATCCGCCCGACGCGGTTGCCGCGGGCAAGCCCGCCGAGGATCTCGAGAGGGCCGCGCGCGAGGGCCGCCTCGAGGCCGAAGACTGGCGCGTGCGCAAGGACGGCTCGGAGTTTCTGGCCGACGTCTCGATTACCGCACTTCGCAACGACGACGGAAGCCTTCGCGGCTTCGCCAAGATCGTCTCGGACATCACCGCGCGCCGCGCCGCCGAGGAAGCCTTGCGATCGCAGGAAAGCCATCTCCGGTCGATCCTGTCGACGGTGCCCGACGCGATGGTCGTGATCGACGATCAGGGGCTGATCGTCTCGTTCAGCGCCGCCGCCGAGCGCCTGTTCGGCTATCAGGAAGCCGAACTGCTTGGCGTCAATGTCAGCCGGCTCATGCCGTCGCCCGATCGCGAACGCCACGACGCCTATATCCGCCGCTTCCTCGAAACCGGCGAGAAACGCATCATCGGGATCGGACGGGTGGTGTTCGCCGAGCGCAGGGACGGCTCGACCTTTCCGATGGAATTGTCGATCGGCGAGGCGTCGAGCGACGGTCATCCGCTCTTTACCGGCTTCATTCGCGATCTCACCGAGCGCCAGCGGACCGAGGCGCGGCTCGAATCGCTCCAGTCCGAACTGACCCATGTCTCACGCGTCAGCGCGATGGGGACGATGGCCTCGACGCTTGCGCACGAACTCAACCAGCCGCTTACAGCCGTCGCCAATTATGTCGAGGCCATTCGCGACCTGCTCGCCAGTCCCGATCCCGCCGATATGCCGATGATCCGCGACGCGCTCGACGATACGGCGAAGGAGGCGCTGCGCGCCGGCCATATCGTCCGGCGTCTGCGCGATTTCGTCGCGCGCGGCGAGGTCGAGAAAACGATCGAGAAACTGTCGTTGCTCATCAACGAGGCGGCGGTTCTCGGACTGATGGGCGCGCGCGAGAAGAGCGTCGAGCCCCGTTTCGACCTCGATCCCTATGCTTCGCCGGTGCTCGTCGATAAGGTCCAGATCCAGCAGGTATTGATCAACCTCATCCGCAACGCCGTCGAAGCGATGGCCGACAGCCCGGTGCGTCAGTTGACCGTCACGAGCCGTCCCGACCAGCGCGGCTTTGTCCGGGTGATCGTCGCCGATACCGGCCCGGGCGTCACTCCCGAGGTCGCCGAGCAACTCTTCACGGCGTTCGTCAGCACCAAGGCCGAAGGCATGGGGCTCGGTCTCTCGATCTGCCGGACCATCGTCGAAGCCAATGGCGGCCGCATCTGGATGGAGAAGCGCGCCGGCGGCGGGACCGAGTTTCATTTTACGCTGGTGAGCGCGAAAGCGGAGGAAGATGATGTCGGATAGGAAGCTTGTGCATATCGTCGACGATGAGGAGGCGATCCGGCGGTCGGCGAGCTTCATGCTCAAGACCTCGGGCTATGCCGTCGAGACCTGGGCCAATGGCGCCGAGTTTCTCAAGGAAATACGGCATGTCCCCGAAGGCTGCATCCTGCTCGACGTGCGCATGCCCGAGATGGACGGGCTCGAAGTCCAGCAGGCCTTGCTCGAACGCGGGGTCACCATGCCGGTGATCGTGCTCACCGGCCATGCCGACGTCTCGATCGCGGTGCGCGCGATGAAGGCCGGCGCGGTCGACTTCCTCGAAAAGCCTTTCGAAAAGGCGGTGCTGATCGGCTCGATCGAGACCGCATTCGCTCGCATGGCCGCCGCGGACACTGTGGTGGCCCGCTCCGCCGAGGCCGAAGTGGTTCTCGCCATCCTGACCCCGCGCGAACGCGAGGTTCTCGAAGGTCTCGCGCAGGGGCTGCCCAACAAGACGATCGCCTATGACCTCGGTATCTCGCCGCGCACGGTCGAGGTGCACCGCGCCAACCTCATGGCGAAGCTCGACGTTCGCAGCCTCTCGGATGCCTTGCGGCTCGCTTTTGCGGCCGGACTCGGCACATGACATCTGCGGACATTACGTAACGACCGCCTGCTGCCTCTCCGATAGACTTTTGTCCTTCGGAAGGATGCACCGCATGACCACAGGCCGCGGCGAATACCCCATGGCATCAACCCGCCGCTCGGCGCTGGCCGCTGCCGTGCGGCAGCGGGGCACGGCGCCTCCGGTTGATCTGCTGACGCATCGCGAGATGGAGGTCGCGGCCGGGCTGGTGCGCGGGCTCACGAACAAGCAGATCGGGGACGAGCTCGGCATCAGCCACCGCACCGTCGAAATTCATCGCGCGCGCTTGATGCGCAAGCTCGGCGCCTCGACGCTTGCCGGGCTTCTCGGCATCGTCCTGCCGCACCGCGACCGGATCGACGCGCTGATCGCCGAACAGGCAAGGGCGGGAGCCTAGACCTTCTCCGATGGGAAGGCCGTGCGTTCTCGTCACTTGTTATCGACATGGATGCCCTTCTTTTTTGGCAACTTTCGCGCTCGCGAGGACAATGATCGGTATTCAGGCTTCAGAAGAGAAGGATCGGGACGAGCGTCAGGCTCGCCGCGACGCCCAGGACGAGCGGCAGCGCGAGCTTCCACCCCTTCCGCCAGCCAGCGATCGCCACGACGGTCGCGCCCTTGAACAAGGTGTTGGCAAGAACCGGTGCGACGATCACGATCGTCGCGAGCTGGCCTTTGAGCAGGCCCTGGGGAAGCGAGCCCACGGCGATGATCGCCGAGTCGACGTCGGCCAGTCCCGAGAGTGCGATGACGAGCGCGAGGCCTTGTTCGCCGACCAGCGCCATCATCCAGCGGGCGGCGACCGTCAGCAGCATGACGAGCAGCATCAGCCCGATCGCCGGCGCGAGGCGGAACGGGTTCTTGAGTTCGACGGGGCGGTCGGTGGCGCTGGTGCCGCGGCGGCTGCGCAACGCAAAGAAAATGGCACCGCCGCTCACCAGCGCCGCGGGCGCAGCGATCCAGGCGAATCCGGGCATGGCCGCCGGCGCCAGCACCGCCGTCAGGATCGCCGCGCGGATGAGCATCACCGCCGACGCGGCACCGATCCCGGCGATCGCCATCGCCTCGCTTTCCTCGCCGTCGCGCACGCGCATCGCGAGCGCCGCGGTGACCGCGGTCGAGGAGACCATGGCGCCGGTCGCGGCCATGACGAGCGTGCCGCGCGACGCACCGAAGCGCTTTGCGGCAATATAGCCGAGAAAGGAGAAGCCCGAGACGAAGACGACGACCAACCAGAGCTGGCGCGGATTCCAGGCGTCATAAGGGCCGAAGCGCTGGTCGGGCAGCAAGGGCAGGATGGCGAGCGCGATGAGCGCGAAGCGAACGATCGCCCCGACCTCGACATCGCTGAGTCCCGCGACCCAGCGATGCAGTTCATCGCGGAGCGCGAGTACCATCGTCATGGTCACAGCGATCACCGCCGCCATCTCGGACCGGCCGCTCGCGGCGAGATAACCGCAGCCGAGCGTGATGAGCGCGGCGAGGCTTGTCGTCCCGCTGAGCTGGTCGGGCGGACGCGCGCTTTTCGCATAGCCGATGAGGGTGAGGATCGCCGCGGCGCCGGCGATGGTCGCGGCAATCGCCGGGGTCTGGGCTGCGGTGGCCGCCGCCATACCGCCCGCGAGGCCGAACAGGGCAAAGGTCCGCACGCCGGCGAAGCGGCTGCCCGCCGCCTCGTTGCGCAGGCTCCAGCCGCGCTGGACGCCGACGAGCAGCCCGAGGAGGAGCGCGAGCCCCAATCCGGCGAGCCCTTCGAGTCCAGCGCCTGAAATTGCGTCGGTCATGTCGCTCGCGCGGCGCTGCGGCTCAGCCGCCGCGCTCGCGTTCGCATGCGATGCAATGCGTCGCGGCCGGCAAGGCCTCGAGGCGGGCGGCATCGATCGGCGTGCCGCATGAGGTGCAGATGCCATAATGACCGCCGTCGAGCCGCGCGATCGCATGCCGGATCGCTTTCATCTCCGCGTCCGCGGCGCGTTGCTGCGCGCCGAGCGCCTCGTCATCTTCGCGTTCGACCGCCTGCTCGGCCGAATCATCATCGAGCGGCGCGCGCTGCTCGCTTTCCACCCGCTCCACCAGCGCAGCCAGCCGATCGAGCCGCGCAACGAGGTCGGCGCGAATCTCGGTCAGATCGTGCATCACGCCGCCGCCTCGTGCGCGATAAGTGCGGCGATCTCGTCGAGAATGAACAGGCGCCGCTTCTTCAGCGTCTCCAGTTCGTCGTCGGGCACGGCGGCGAGGGAGGCCTCGAAGCGCTGGATCCGGCTCGAAAGGTCATGATGATCTTCGGCGAGCTTGCGGAAATGGGCGTTGTCGAGCTTGAGCGCATGGAGCGTCGGGCCATGGTCGGGAAACATCGTGTGAAGGTCGTGGCGGGCTTCGCTCATCTTCGGTCCTTTCGTCGCGGATTTGTCGCGCCGGATTGCGCCGGGACGCGCCGTCTGTCGTTACGCAATAGCCCTTACGTCCGGCGTCGGCCGGGCGGCCGACGCTGCCCCGCAACGCGCCGCGCAAGGGGCATACGTACAGTTGCGTAATCGCCTCTGCGCGGCGCTCCGCTATCTGGACCGCATGAGGGGTCAGCCACATCCATTCCGCCACCATGGCGGCAACCGCCCGGCACCGGGCCGGTACGCCGTGCCCGCATCGCTTGCGGGAGGACGGCGATGAGCGATTGTGCCTCCTGCGCGGTCCGCTGCCGCGCCATCTGCGCCAGCCTTGCCGTCGACGAAGCCGCCGAACTCGGCCACATGGGGCGGCGCCAGCGCGTAAAGTCAGGTCACACTCTGCTGTGGGAAGGCGACGAAGCGCCCACGGTCGCGAATGTCCTGTCGGGCGTTCTCAAGCTCGTCGTCGCCACCGCAGATGGTCGCGAGCAGATCGTTGGCCTGGTCTTCCCTTCCGATTTCATCGGCCGTCCGTTCGGCAAGCAAAGCCCTTACCGGGTCACCGCGATGACCGACGCCGAGGTCTGCATCTTCAATCGGCAGCTGTTCGACGACTTCGCGGGCCGCCATCCGCATTTGCAGCAAAAGCTTCTGCACCGCACCCTCGACGAACTCGATCGTGCGCGGCACTGGATGATGCTGCTCGGCCGCAAATCGGCCCCCGAGAAGGTCGCCTCCTTTCTTCTCGATATGGAAGAACGGCTTCCTGGCGATGCCGGCGGTGGGTCTGGCGGCTTCGAACTGCCCTTCGGCCGCCAGCAGATCGCCGACATATTGGGGCTAACCATCGAGACGACCTGCCGGCAACTCACGCGCATGCGCAGCGACGGTCTCGTCGACCTTCCTTCGCGGCGCGCGGTGCGGATCAACGACCGCGCCCGCGTGGCGGCCATGGCCGGCTGAACCGATGGCAGGGTACGCGAAGCTCGCCCGAAAGGGAACGATCCTCCTGGGGGCGGCCCTATGGCTTTCCCTCGCGGCGTCGGCCGAGGCCGCCAGCCCGCAGGGGAGCGTTCTCGAAGCGGCCAAGCGGCTGGCGCCCGGCGATTATATCTGGGCGCCCGAGATCGCGCCGCGCGGACCTTTGCTCATGATCGTGAGCCTCGCGACCCAGCGCGGCACCCTCTATCGCAACGGTGTGCCGATCGCGATCACCACCGTCTCGACGGGCAAGGCGGGCCATGAAACTCCAACCGGCATCTTTACGATCCTCCAGCGCGACATCGATCATCGCTCCAACCTCTACGACGATGCGCCCATGCCCTATATGCAGCGGCTGACCTGGGGCGGGGTGGCGCTGCATGGCGGACGCTTGCCGGGCTATCCGGCGTCGCATGGCTGCATCCGGCTGCCGCAGGCTTTTGCCCGCCTCCTCTATGGCGTGACCCGGCTCGGGATGACGGTCATCGTCACCAAGGCCGCTGCCGTGCCGCGCGCGGCTCCCGGCGATCCCCTGCTCCGGACCGGGCCGGCGCTGGCAGAGGGCGCGGTGCTATGGGAGCCGGAACGGGCACCAAGCGGCCCGGTGTCGATCATTGTCAGTGCCGCCGACCAGCGGCTGCTGGTACTGCGCAACGGGATCATGATCGGATCGGCGCCCGCGCGCATCGAAGGTCCGGTCACCGGCACCTCGGCATTCGTCCGCCAGTCGGGCGCATCGGGCGCGGCAGCCTGGCTCGAGGTCGCCATCCCGGGCGCAATTGCGGACAAGGCGCCCGCGCCCTTTTCCGGACGCGTTCATATCGCAGCCGATTTGCGCGCGCTGCTTGCCCCGCTCATGACCGCGGGAACCAGCGTCATCGTGACGCCGGATTCGCTTCGCACCGCGAGCCCGGCGCCGGTTGAGATTCTCGGCGGCGACGAGAGTGCCGCGCCAACACGCTAAGACGCGATAGTATCGGGCCACGCTGCGCGGCCGGGGCAAGACCTGGGGCGGACGGCGCATGGTCGAGCTCGCGGCCTGGTCGGCGCCGGGCGTAACCGATGTCGAGGATTATCTCGCGGTCGACAGCGATCCCGCTCGCCTTGGGGAAGGGGCGAGTCCCTGCGGCCGTCCGGACATCCGGGTGGCCGCCTTTCTATCCGTATCATTGCGCATATCGGCCGGGGCGTGCGGCCCATAAATTCGTCGAAGACAAAAAGGAGACGGCTCATGAAAAATATCCTGTTGCTCGTGCATGATGACCATGGCCAGGAAGCCCGTCTGCAGGCGGCGCTCGACATTACCCGCGCGGTCGAAGGTCACCTGACCTGTATCGACGTCACCCCCTATCCGCTCCTCGCTGGCGACGGGTTCGGCTTTGCCGAGGCCGTCGTCGTCCTCGACGAGCGCGAAAGCGAAGCGAAGAACAAGTCGGTGATCAGCGACCGGCTGTCGCGCGAGGATGTAAGCTGGAGCTGGGTCGACGCGATGGACGAGATCGCAAACGCGGTGCTCGATGCCGCCGACCTCGCCGATCTCATCATCCTCAATCGCGCGCTCGACGGCTTTCCGATGCCCGATATGCGCGACATTACGAGCCGCATCGTGGCGCGCGCGAGCGCGCCCGTGCTCGCGGTGCCCGAGACGCTCGAGCGCTTCGAGCTCGAGCGCGCGCTCGTCGCTTGGGACGGCCGCCCCTCGGCGGCGGCTGCGCTCCGCGCCGCGGTGCCGCTCCTCGCCTTCGCGAAGGAGGTCGAGATTTTCACCGCGCAAGGATCCGACAATCATATCGCGCCCGAGGAAGCAGCAACCTATTTATCGCGCCACGGCATCAAGGCGAATGTTCGCAAGACCGACATCGGCACGTTCCACGCCGATTTCCTGATCTCGGACGAAGCCACGATGTTCCGCGCGGACTATATCGTGATGGGCGCTTACGGCCGCGGCCGGCTGCGCGAGACCTTCGGCGGTACCACGAAGAATCTGCTTTCGAAGAGCAAATTTACTCTGCTCATGAGCCATTGATCGATGGCCTTTGGCCTTGCTCTCCGGCTTCGGGCTCGCACCCCCAACGGCGCGAGCCCGACGATTTTACAAGAATCTGCATGTGGCGGTCGGGACCCGGTCGCCATGCCAAAGCTTCGATAACGGGACCATGGACATGTTGATCGCCCGATCGGGTTGGAGCGAGGCACCGCCGACCATCCTTATCGTCGAGGATGACCCGGCAGTGCGCCGCTCGCTCCTCCTGCTTTTGCAGGGACGCGGATTTGCAGCGAAGGCCTGGTCCGCCGCCGATCCCGCGCTCGCCGAGGCGGCGCGCGCCGCGCCCGACTGCCTGATCGTCGATTACCGGCTCGAGAGCAGCGACGGGATCGCGATGCTCGGCGCGCTGCGCGCGCAGGGCTGGGATGGACCTGCCATTCTGATCTCGGCCTATCCGTCCGAGGAATTGAGCGCCCGGGCGCGCGAGGCGGGCTTTGCGCTTGTTTTCGAAAAGCCGCTGCGCGAGCATATGCTCGTCGACGCCGTGACGAGGCTCACGCGCAGCGGCACGCCGTCCGCGTGAAGGCATAGACGTCGGCGTCGTCGGCGATCGCAATCTGCGCGAGAATATGCGCGGCGGCGCCGAAGCCATAGAGGCCAAGCGTCTTCGCGCCGTCCGCCATGCGATAGGCACGGTAGCCGATGAGCCCGGCGCAGAGCAAAGGCGCCGCATAAACATCGTCGAAGGCGGCAGGGATTGTGAGACAGAAGCGCGCATCGGCGACGACGTGCGACGCGAAGCCACCGTCGCGCGTGAAGCCGGTGAACTCGGGCGCGTCGCAGAGATTTTCGTCGCCCGCAGTGCAATAGGGGCAGACCCCGCAGCTTCGACCGAGCCAGGGCACGCCGACCCGGTCGCCAGGCCCGAACCGCGTGACGCCCGCGCCGAGCGCATCGACGCGGCCGACGATCTCATGGTCCGGGATGATCGGAAGCCGACCGCTGATATCGCCATCGGCGATATGGAGATCGGTCCGGCACACGCCGTACGCGGCGACCGCGATCCGGATCTCGCCGTCGCCCGGTGTCGGCATCGTCCGCTCGACGCGGCGCAGCGACGCCCCCGGCGCGTCGAGTTGCATGGCATGAAAACCCTGGTCCATTTGGTGCGTCTCCAGCCGGCTGCCTGTCGGGGGGCCGACCCGATGGCCCAGGTCAGCCAAGCTCGAGTTCGAGCAGCGCCAGCGTGGCGTCGCCATCATAGTCGCTCGACTTGAACCCCAGCGTCCGTTCGACCTCCATCGCGCCCCGATTGGCGCGGCTCTCGATCGACCGCAGTGTCTTGAGGCCGCGGGCGCGGGCGAGATCGACGGCATGGTTGAGGAGGGTCCAGCCGACGCCGCGCGTCTTATACGCCGGCGAGACCGAAATCGCGACCTCGGCGGTCACAAAAGCGTCGTCGGCGGCGATCAGCAGGCTCCCGATCAGCTCCGACGTCGCCGCATCGAACGCGAGCAGATGCTCGCGGTGCCGGTGATCGACCCCGATCATCGCCGCGAGCTGGGCGCTCGAAAGGTGCGACTGGCCGCTCAGGAAGCGGAACTGCATGTCGTCGGCCGTCAGGCCGTCGAAGAAATGATTGACGCTGTCGGCGTCACTGTCGGCGACCGGCCGGAGGCGAAGATCGACGCCGCTGCGGGTCTGCAGGCAGGTCTCGGTCGCCTCGCTCAGCGTGGTGTCGGGCGCGTTGGTGAGTGTCATCATCTGTCTCCTTGATGTGGGCCGGACCGCCGGAGCGGCGAAGTGCGAAGGGTGAGCGTGCCCATGATGCGGCTATTCTCGCGCCGCGGGTCGGCCGGCGCGCGGTTCACGGGAGTCCGGCGCGGATGCGCGCGAATTGGGGGCAACGGACGGGGTTTCTGCATCGCCTGCTCCTTTGCGAAGACAGGCTAACGCACAGAGCGGTCGGCGCATTTCGTAATTATACGGAACGACCTCTTTGCGACGCGCTGCCGCTCAGCCTGAAAGCGCGACGTTATTGACCTGGGTCAATGAAGGCGGCGAGCATAAGGGCTTCCATCTCTGCCACTTTGAAGGAGAGCCAGATATGCGAAATCTTTTGATTCACGCCGACTCGAGCCCGGCCATGGCCGGGCGCACCGAGACCGCGCTCGCGATCGGACGCCGCCTCGGCGCCCATCTCAGTTTCCTGATCTGTTCGCCTTTCCAGCAGTTCATCGCCTCGGACCCCTTTGGCGGCATGTATCTGGCGCGCGAACAACTCGCCGCGGCCCAGCTTGCCGATGCCGAGCTTGAGACCCGGCTCGCGGCGCAGCTCGCGCGCGAGGATGTGCCCTGGGACGTCGCAATCGCCGACGGCGATGCGCTCGCGTCGCTCTCGCTCGCCGCGACGCTCGCCGATCTGGCCATCGTCTCGCTGGGCCCCCGTGACCGGCGCGGCCTCGCGCAGCCGACGCTGGCGGGCGACCTCGCGATGACCGTGCCGGCGCCCGTGCTCGCCTTGCCCGCCGAATGCCAGCCGCTCGATCTTGACGCCCCGGTGATGATCCTGTGGAACGGCAGCCCGCAAGCCGCGCACGCCTTGCGCGCCGCGGCGCCGTTGATGGGGAGCGCGGGGACGGTGACGATGGTTCAGGTCGGTCCGGACGAGGGACGGGTGCCCGCCGAGGATGCGCTTTGCTATCTGTCGCGGCACGGCATTCATGGCGAGCTTCGCCGCCTCGATCGCGGGGCGCTTACGCCCGAGGAGATTCTTGAGCGTACTGCGAAAGAGCTGGCGCCGGGGCTCATTGTGATGGGCGCCTATGGGCGTCCGCGACTGCGCGAGACCCTGTTCGGCGGGGTGACGCGCTATCTGCTCGAAGCCGCGCCGGCGCCGCTCCTGCTCGCCCATTGACCGCGATGCATGGCTGCCGGGCGCCCGGCGCATGACCGATTGCCTGTCCTGCATCGTGCGCAACCGGGCCATCTGTGCGAGCCTGCGGCCCGACGAGCTCCTGTTGCTCGGCCGGATGGGCCGGCGCCAGCGCGTAAGCAGCGGGCATACGCTCCTGTGGGAGGGCGACGACGCGCCGGTCGTCGCCAATGTCCTCGAAGGTGTACTGAAGCTCGTCGCCGCCACCGCCGACGGCCGCGAGCAGATCGTCGGCATCGTCTTTCCCTCTGACTTCATCGGGCGGCCGTTCGGGAAGGAAAGCCCTTATAGCGTCAGCGCGATCAGCGAGGCCGAGCTTTGCATCTTCCATCGCGACCAGTTCGACGAATTCGCGAGCAACCATCCCGACCTGCAACAGAAATTGCTGCGCCGCACGCTCGGCGAGCTCGATCGCGCACGCCGCTGGATGCTCCTTCTCGGCCGCAAGTCGGCGTCCGAGAAGGTCGCTTCTTTCCTGCTCGAAATGGCTGAGCGCCTTCCGGGGGAGCCCAGTGCGGCGGTGATCTCACGCGGCTTCGAGCTGCCCTTCGGTCGCCAGCAGATCGCGGACATTTTGGGCCTCACCATCGAAACCACGAGCCGCCAACTCACCAAAATGCGCGCCGATGGCCTGATCGACCTTCCATCCCGCCGCAAGGTCGTCATCAACGACCTTGCGGCTCTGAACGAGATGGCAGGCTGACCGGCCACCGGCGCGAGGCTAGAAGCGGAAGGCGACACCAGCGCTGACCACCCAGGGATCGAGCTTGTGCCGCGTCTTGAGCACCTCGGTCGTCCCGGCATACCAGGTCGCGGTCGGGCGCAGGAAATAGCGCTTGGCATCGAAGGACAGCGCAAGTCCCTTGTCGTTCACCGGAATATCGACCCCGGCCTGGAGTGCGGCGCCGAGCTTGTCGCCCATCTTCTGCCGCGTCGCGCCGAGCGACCGGGTCGTTGCACCGGGCTTCTCGTCGATGAAGATGAAATAGCTCGGACCTGCGCCGACATAGGGCTGGATCCCGCCTTCCTTGCCGAAATGATATTTGAGGGTGAGCGTCGCGGGCACGATCTTCGCGTTCGACACCAAAGTCGCGCCGTTCAGCGCGCCGCGGCCGTTCACGTCATGCTGGGTGACCCCGGCGATCGTCTCGAGCGAGATATGGTCGGCGACATAATATTCGATCGCGACCGTCGGCGTCACATTGTCGTCGGCCTTCGTTTGCGTTCCGGCCGGCAGGCCGATCCGGTCGAGCTTGACGTCGCCGATCTTGCCGTCGGGTGCGACATAGGTCGCGAAAATCTTGAACTGGATATCGCCGGCCTTGGCCGCGGCCTGGCCGGGAATCGCGGTGGCGGCGGCCAGCGCGATCAGGGAGAGATGCTGCTTTTTCATGGTCGTTGCTCCTTGCGTTGACCTGGGCTCCCTGCACCCGGCGCGGCCGCGGGGCATTGATGCTGCGCAATCTATTCGTTGATCCTGGTCAATGTTTTTGCCCCGCCGCGCGGCCAAGAGCGGTCTCGAACCATGCGGCAGCGAAGCCGCGCGATGACAGGGGCAAGCGTTATGGACACTCTGGTAGCAAAGGCGGGGGGCTGGCTCGGCCTGGCCCTGCTCGCGCTGGTGATGGCGGCGGTCGCGGTCGATGCGCCCTTCGCGGTGCATATGATGATCGTCGCGATCGCCTGCCTGATCATACTGTGGGTGACGATTTCGCGCGCCGACTACGGCGCGATCGCTCGCGGCATCCTCAAAATACCCGCCGATCAGGGTGTCTATGACGACGACCCGATCCGCTGGGGTGTCATCGCGACGCTTTTCTGGGGCATCGCGGGCATGGCGGCGGGTCTCTTCATCGCGCTGCAGCTCGCCTTCCCGGTCCTCAACCTCAATCTTGAATATACGACCTTCGGACGGCTGCGCCCGCTGCACACCTCGGCGGTGATCTTCGCCTTTGGCGGCAATGCGCTGATCGCGACCAGCTATTATGTCGTCCAGCGCACCTGCCGCGCGCGACTTGCCTTTCCTAACCTCGCGCGGTTCGTCTTCTGGGGATACCAGCTGTTCATCGTGCTTGCCGCGACCGGCTATCTGTTGGGGGTCACCGAGGCGAAGGAATATGCCGAGCCCGAATGGTATGTCGATCTCTGGCTCACCATCGTCTGGGTCGCCTATCTCGCGGTCTTCGTCGGCACGATCGTGAAGCGCCGCGAACCGCATATCTATGTCGCGAACTGGTTTTACCTCAGCTTCATCATCACCATCGCGATGCTCCACATCGTCAACAATCTGTCGATGCCCGCGAGCATCTTCGGATCGAAAAGCTATGCCGCTTTCGCCGGCGTCCAGGATGCACTGACCCAATGGTGGTACGGCCATAACGCGGTCGGCTTCTTCCTGACCGCGGGCTTCCTCGCGATGATGTATTATTTCGTGCCCAAGCAGGCCGAGCGCCCGGTCTATAGTTATCGCCTTTCGATCATCCACTTCTGGTCGCTGATCTTCCTCTACATCTGGGCAGGGCCGCACCATCTTCATTACACCGCGCTCCCCGACTGGGCGCAGACGCTGGGCATGGTCTTCTCGATCATGCTGTGGATGCCGAGCTGGGGCGGGATGATCAATGGGTTGATGACGCTTAACGGCGCGTGGGACAAGATCCGCACCGATCCGATCATCCGCATGATGGTGATGGCGCTCGCATTCTACGGGATGAGCACCTTCGAAGGCCCGATGATGTCGATCAAATGGGTCAATTCGATGTCGCATTATACCGACTGGACGATCGGCCATGTCCATTCGGGCGCGCTCGGCTGGAACGGCATGATCACCTTTGCCAGCGTCTATTATCTGGTCCCGCGTCTGTGGGGCCGGCCGCGCCTCTACAGCCTGCGCATGGTCAACTGGCACTTCTGGCTCGCGACCGTGGGGATCGTTTTCTACGCCGCCTCGATGTGGGTCGCCGGCATCATGCAGGGGCTGATGTGGCGCGAATATGGGGCCGACGGCTACCTCGTCTACAGCTTTGCCGAAAGCGTCGCGGCGATGCACCCGATGTACCTGATCCGCGCCGCGGGCGGGGCAATGTATCTCGCGGGCTTCCTGATCATGATCGTCAATGTCTGGGCGACGCTCGCGGGCAGGATCCGCGCCGAAAAGCCGATGACCGAAACCCCGCACAATGCCGCAGCGGACCGCCCGCTCGTGACCGTGCCCGCCGAATAAGGAGCCGAAGATGGCCACCGAACCCGCCAAAAAGCGCTTCAGCCACAAGAAGCTCGAGCGCAATGTGACTCTTCTTGGCCTGCTAGCGCTCGTCGCGGTGATGATCGGCGGCATCGTCGAGATCGCGCCGCTCTTCTGGATCGACAACACGATCGAGAAAGTCGACGGCATGCGGCCCTACACGCCGCTCGAGCTCGCCGGCCGCAACATCTATATGCGCGAGGGCTGTTATACCTGCCACAGCCAGATGATCCGCCCGTTCCGTGACGAGGTCGAGCGCTATGGCCATTACAGCCTTGCCGCCGAGAGCATGTACGACCATCCCTTCCAATGGGGGTCCAAGCGTACGGGCCCCGACCTCGCGCGCGTTGGTGGCCGCTATTCTGATGAATGGCATCGTGCGCACCTGATCGATCCGCGCAGCGTCGTGCCCGAATCGATCATGCCGCCCTACGCCTTCCTCGCCGAAAAGGACCTCTACACCGGCGATATGCGCAGTGACCTGCGGGCACTGTCCCGCGTCGGCGTGCCTTACACCGAGGACGCGATCGCGGCGGCGAACGAGGATCTGAAGGCGCAGGTCGATCCCGACGCCGGCGCGGGCGATCTCCAGAAACGCTATCCGAAGGCGCAGGTCCGCGACTTCGACGGCGACCCGGCGCGCGTGACCGAAATGGATGCGCTGATCGCCTATCTTCAGATGCTTGGCACGCTGGTCGATGTCGACAAGGCCGCCCCCCAAGAACGTCCGTCCGAAACGGAGGCGGCCCGATGAGTTACAACGACCTCAGGCATTTTGCCGACAGCTGGAGCCTGCTCGCCATGGCGCTGCTGTTCCTCACCCTCATCGCCTGGCCGTTCCGGCCGAGTGCGCGCGCGCGCAACGAAGAGGCTGCGAACATGATCTTCAAGGACGACGAGCATGGCTGAGCACAAGCGTATCGACGAAGCCACCGGCACCAGCACGGTCGGCCATGAATGGGACGGTATCGAGGAACTCGACACGCCGATGCCGCGCTGGTGGCTTTGGACCTTCTACGCGACGATCGTCTGGGGGCTCGCCTATGTCGCGCTCTATCCGGCCTGGCCGCTCGTCAACAGCGCGACCGAGGGCGTCCTCGGCTGGTCAAGCCGCGGCGACCTCGCAAAGGAAATGGCGGCGGATGCCAAACGTCGTGCGCCGACGGTCGATGCCATCGCCGCGACCGCGATTACCGATCTGCCAGCGAAGCCCGAACTGATGCAGGCGGCGGTGCAGGGCGGCGGCGCGGCGTTCCGTGTCCATTGCGTCCAGTGCCATGGCGCGGGCGGTGCGGGGGTGAAGAAGCTCTATCCCAGCCTGACCGACGACGACTGGCTGTGGGGCGGCGATCTGGCGACCATCGAATATACGGTGACCCACGGCATCCGGAACCCCGACCACCAGGCGACACGCACCAGCCTGATGCCAGCCTTTGGCCGCGACGGCATTCTCGACGCGGCGCAGATCGGCGATGTCGTCAGCTTCGTTCGCACGCTGAGCCGCCAGGAAAAGACCAGCGCATCGTCGGCGCGCGGCGAGACGCTGTTTGCCGACAATTGCGCGGTCTGCCACGGCGCGGGCGGCGAAGGCGGGCGGCAGGTCGGCGCCCCGAAACTGACCGACGCGATCTGGCTTTATGGCGGCGACCGCGACAGCCTGACCGCAACGATAACGCAGCCGCGTAACGGCGTGATGCCGCGTTGGGGCGGACGGCTCGATCCGGTGACGATCAAGATGTTGTCCGCCTATGTCTATTCGCTGGGCGGCGGCGAAAAGGGCTTGGCGCCTGTAGCCGAAGGGGCGGGAGCCGATGGCCAGCCCTGAGGATCTCTCCGGCCAGCCCGCGCCGCTTTATGTAGCGCGGAAGGGCGTTTACCCGAAAGCGGTGAACGGCTCCTTCCGCCGTTTCAAATGGGCGATCATGGCGGTGACGCTGGCGATCTATTACGGCACGCCGTGGATACGTTGGGATCGCGGGCTCTATGCGCCCGATCAGGCGGTGCTCGTCGACTTGGCAAATCGACGTTTCTACATGTTCCAGATCGAGATCTGGCCGCATGAATTCTATTATGTCGCGGGCCTGCTCATCATGGCAGGGATCGGGCTGTTCCTCGTCACCAGCGCGGTCGGACGCGCCTGGTGCGGCTATGCCTGCCCGCAGACCGTGTGGACCGACCTGTTCCAGCATGTCGACCGGCTGGTCGACGGCGATCGCAATGCGCAGATCCGGTTGGCCAATGGTCCATGGACGGCTGAGAAAATCACAAAGCGGGCGATCAAATATGGCATCTATCTGACTGTCGCCTTCTGGACCGGCGGCGCGTGGATCATGTATTTCGCCGACGCGCCGACGCTGACCCGCGACTTTTGGGCGGGGCAGGCGGCACCGGTAGCCTATGGCACCGTCGCTGTCCTCACCGCGACGACCTTCATCCTCGGCGGGTTCATGCGCGAACAGGTATGCATCTACATGTGCCCCTGGCCGCGCATCCAGACTGCGATGATGGACGAAAAGTCGCTGCTGGTCACCTACAAGGACTGGCGCGGCGAACCGCGCGGAAGCGTCAAGAAGGCCGCCGCGCAACCCGGTGGCTTTGGCGATTGCGTCGATTGCAGCCAGTGCGTCGCGGTCTGCCCGACCGGGATCGACATCCGCGAGGGGCCGCAGATCGGCTGCATTACCTGCGCGCTGTGCATCGACGCCTGCGACGGTGTGATGAAGCAGGTTGGCCGCCCGCGCGGATTGATTGATTATTGCACGCTCGACGACGCGGCGATCGAAAAGGCCGGCGGCCAGTCGCAGCCGGTGCGCAAGACGCTGATGCGTCCGCGCACTTTGGTCTATCTTGGCGTGTGGAGCGCGATCGGTGCGGCGATGCTCTTCTCGCTCGGCCAGCGCACGCGGCTCGATCTTGCCGTCCAGCACGAGCGCAGCCCGCTCTATGTCCAGCTCTCGGATGGCCATATCCGCAACACTTATACGCTGAAGCTTCGCAATATGGAGACGCGGCCGCGCCGGGTTGCGGTAACCGTCAGCGGCCTCGGCGGTGCCGCTTTGTGGACCGAAGCCGGGTCGCGCAAGGCCGCGGGACAGCGGATCGAGGTGGCGCTTGCGCCCGACAGCGTCACCCGCGTCAAACTCTTCGTTGCCGCGCCCGCCGGCGGATCGGCGCGCCAGGATTTCACCATCGCGACCCGCGGGCTCGATGGCAACCCCCGCGGCGACGCCGAAACAATCCAGTTCGACCGACCGGAGACTGTCCCATGACCGACCGCCCCGCCGCCAAGGCCTTTACCGGCTGGCATATGACCGCGATCCTCGTTGCCTTCTTCGCCGTCGTGATGACCGTCAATTTCACGATGGCACGGCTCGCTTCCTCGACCTTCGGGGGGACGGTCGTCGACAACAGCTACGTCGCGAGCCAGCATTATAACGAGTGGCTGAAACGTGCCGATGCGCAGGACCGGTTGGCATGGAACGAGACGGTCAGCCTCGATCCCGCGCGGCATGTCCTGTTGACGGTACGGAAAAATGACAAGCCGCTCGGCGACCTTGTCGTGTCGGCGACCGTAAGTCACCCAGTTGGGCGCACCGCGCCCGCCGCGCTTCAATTCGAGCCGGCGGCGAGCGGCGTGATGCGCTCGGTCGAGCCGCTGGCGTTGGGGCGCTGGCGGCTCGACCTCATCGTCCGGCACAGCGTGGAAGAAGCGCGTTATCGGAAGGATGTGCAATGAGCGCCACCGCTTTGATCGAGCGCGATTTCGCCGTTCCCGACATCCGCTGCGCTGGATGTATCGCCAAGCTCGAACAGGGGCTGGTGCGCGACCGTCGCATCGCCGCCGCCCGCGTGAACTTCACCGAGAAGCGCGTCCATCTCTCGTGCCTGCCCGACGCGCAGATCCCGGACCTCGTCGGCGCCTTCGCGACCCTCGGCTTCGACGCGCATCCGATCGGCAAGGGGCCTGAGGAGGTCGATGCCGCCGCCGCAAACAGCCGCGCGCTCCTTCGCGCCGTTGCGGTGTCGGGCTTTGCCATGATGAATATCATGCTGCTCTCGGTCTCGGTCTGGTCGGGCGCGACGGGCACCACCCGCGACCTGTTCCACTGGCTTTCGGCGCTGATCGCCTTGCCGACGATCGCCTATGCCGGGAGGCCTTTTTTCCGGTCGGCCTGGCGTGCGCTCCGCCACCGCCAGACCAACATGGACGTCCCGATCAGCATCGGGGTCCTGCTCGTCAGCACGATCAGCCTTTACGAAACGCTGACGCACGGCGCACACGCCTATTTCGACGGCGCGGTCATGCTTCTCTTCTTTCTCTTGTGCGGCCGGTGGCTCGACAGCGTGATGCGCGACCGCGCGCGGGGCGGGGTTACGGCCCTTTTGCGCAACATGGGCACCGGCGCGATGGTCTTCCGCCACGAACGGTCTACGCACTGGGTCGATGCTACCGCGCTCGAGCCGGGCATGGTCATGCTCATTGCCGCCGGCGAACGGCTTGCGGCGGACGGCGTCGTCGCGGGCGGATCGAGCAGCATCGACCTTTCGCTTTTGACGGGCGAAAGCGCTCCGCAGGCGGTTCGCCTCGGCGATCCCGTTCATGCGGGGACGCTCAACATCGATGCACCCCTCAAGGTTCGCGTCACGGCAGGGGGCGCCGACACGGCGATCGCCGATATCGCCCGCCTCATGGGCGAGGCCGTACAGGGGAAGTCGCGCTATGTCCGTATCGCGGACCGTGCGGCGCGCCTCTACGCCCCTGCCGTCCACTGCCTTGCCCTGATGGCCTTTGCAGGCTGGATGATCGCGGGGGCAGGGTGGCACCATAGCCTGTTGATCGCCGCCGCGGTCCTCATCATCACCTGTCCCTGTGCGCTCGGTCTCGCGGTACCCGCGGCGCAGATCGTCGCGGCGGGCGAGCTGATGCGCCGGGGCGTACTGATCAAGGACGGCTCCGCGCTCGAGCGGCTGGCCGAGGTCGACCTCGCACTCATCGACAAGACCGGCACGCTTACGCTGGGGCGGCCGGAGGCTCTGGGGCTCGAGACGCTCGGTATTGGCTTGAAGACGCTGATCCTCGCGCTTGCGCAAGCCAGTCGGCATCCCCTGAGCGAGGCGCTGACCCGGTGTCTCAAGGGCTATGACGTGCGGCCGGCCGACGTCCAGTCGCTTCGCGAAACGCCGGGCTTCGGGGTCGAGGCGCGCTGGGCCGAAAGCCGAGTGACCCTGGGACGGCCGCATGGTTCGATCAGCGGCGATGCGCTGGCTACCGAACTCGCTGTCAATGGCCAGTCGGCTGCGATCATCCGATTTGCCGACCGGCTGCGTCCCGATGCCCGCGAGGCGGTCGATGCGCTGCGCGCCGAAGGCATCCCGGCCATGATTCTCTCGGGCGATCGCCCCGAAGCGGTTGCGCCTGTCGCGCGTGAACTGGGATTGACGGCCCAGACCGGCATGAGTCCGCAAGACAAGCTCGCGGCCATCGCGCGCCATGCAGGAAAAGGCCGCAGGGTGCTGATGATCGGCGACGGTCTCAATGATGGACCGGCGCTTGCGGCCGGGCACGCGTCGATGGCGCCAGGGTCGGCGAGCGACGTCGGCAAAAATGCCGCCGATTGCATATTCCTCGGCGACCGCCTGATGCCGGTGGTGCAGACGATCTGTATGGCGCGAAGAACGCAAGCGATCGTGCGGCAAAATTTCATCCTTGCGATCGGCTATAATGCGGTCGCGGTGCCGCTTGCCTTCCTGGGACTCGTGACGCCGCTGGTTGCCGCCATTGCGATGTCGGGCTCGTCGCTGATCGTCGTCGGCAACGCGCTGCGTCTCAAAAGAGCCCTGCGGTGAACGGCGTTCTCGTCCTCATTCCGATCGCGCTCGGTCTTGGCCTGCTGGGCCTTGCCGCCTTTTTCTGGTCGCTGCGGCAAGGACAGTTCGATGATCTGGATGGCGCTGCGTTGCGCATTTTCGTCGAGGAAGAAGAGGACCGGCCGTCATGATCGCACGCCGGATCAGCACCGTCGCCGTCGTCGCCGGACTAGCGCTCGCGCCGCTTGCGACCGACGCACGGGTGATGCGCATACCGGCATGCGGCGGCGGCGCCCATAATCTCTTCCTGCCCGCCGATCCTGCCGCTCCGCGAAACGATGGCAGCGCCTGCGCCAAGGCCTGTCATGCCGTCAATGACCGCCGCGAAAAATCGGCCGGCAAAAAGGGGCGATGCTGCTGAGGTCGCCGACGTTGATCCCGGTCAATGTCGCCGCTCCCGGCAACGCCTAAAGTCCCCGCATGTGGTCCTATCATCCCGATCTGCTCGCCCGGCCCGTGCCGCGATACACCAGCTATCCCACGGCAATGGAGTTCGCCGACGAGGTTGGCGCCGAGGCCCATAGCCGGGCGCTCGACGCCGTCGGAGCCGGGACGCCAATCTCGCTTTACGTCCATATTCCCTTTTGCGAGCAGATTTGCTGGTACTGCGGTTGCAACACCGGTGCCGCGGGCCGCAAGCAACGCCTTGCCGACTATCTTGCCGCGCTCCAGTCGGAGATATCCATCGTTGCAAAGCGGCTCGGAGGCCGTGGGCGCGTCCAGCGGATCGCCATTGGTGGAGGCAGCCCCAACGCGATCGCGCCGGTCGAGCTCGTGCGCCTGCTCGATCTTCTGCTCACTCTATTCGACGCTCATCGTCCCGAGATATCGATCGAACTCGATCCGCGCGGCTTCTCCGCCGAATGGGCGCTCGTTCTCGCCGCCGCCCGTGTCACGCGCGTCAGCCTCGGCGTCCAGACCTTCGCGCCGCACATCCAGCTGGCAATCGGCCGCATCCAGCCACTGTCGCACATCGAACGCGTCGTTGCCGGGCTGAGGCTGCGCGATATCAACGCCATCAATTTCGATCTGATGTACGGTTTGCCCGGTCAAACCCTCGCCGATCTCGACGACACGCTCGAAGAAACAATCCGTCTCGCGCCGAGCCGTATATCGCTTTTCGGCTATGCGCATCTTCCGCACATGATTCCGCGCCAGCGCCAGATCGACGCCAGCAATCTGCCCGATCATAAATTGCGCTTCGAGCAGGCCTGGCGCGGTTATGAGCGCCTCACCGATGCGGGTTATGTTCCCGTCGGATTCGATCATTTTGCGCTGCCTTCCGATCCGCTTGCCGACGCCGCGCGCGAGGGGCGGGTGAGCCGCAATTTTCAGGGCTTTACCGAAGATGACAGCCCGGTTCTGATCGGCATCGGTGCCAGTGCGATAAGCCGGTTTCCCGATCTCATCGTGCAGAACGAAAAGCGCGCAGGCGTCTATCGCGACCTCATCGCGGCCGGCCAGCTAACCGCCGTTCGCGGCGCTGCGATCGACGCCGATGACCGCGAGCGCGGACGGATCATCAGGGAGTTGCTGTGCCAGGGGACCGCATGTCTTGAGGCGGGTTGGCTACAGTCTGGGAGGACCGCGCTCGCAGCCTTCGAGCGCCTGCATATCCTTCGCTGGGACGATGACAGGCTCGTCGTCGAGGATGATGGCCTGCCCTACGCCCGGCTGATCGCCGCGCAATTCGACCGCCATCGCGGCGCGATCATGCGCGACGACCTCGATCCTATGGCTTCCATCTGTGCAGGTAGCACAGCAAACGGAGCATGACACAAATCGCCCGATAACCGGCGAAATCTCCGGCCGGCCTGTAGGTGTTGTTCCTAATGGGAGGCGGATGCGCCTGGCAGATAGAAGCCAGGAGATCCCGGCTATTCGACCTTTGGGGGCAGGCCTATGCGCTACGACAAGATTTTCAGCGATGCGATCGCGCGCCTGCACGACGAGGGGCGCTATCGGGTATTCGTCGACATCCTGCGCGACCGCGGCGCCTATCCCGGCGCGCGCTGGTTCGATGCGGCCGGAGAAGCAAGGCCGATCACCATCTGGTGCTCGAACGACTATCTCGGCATGGGGCAGCACCCGGCGGTACTCGAGGCAATGGAGGCCGCGATCGCCGATGTCGGCGCCGGCTCGGGCGGCTCACGCAATGTCAGTGGCAACACCCATTATCATATCGAACTCGAGCGCGAGCTCGCCGATCTCCATGGCAAGGAGAGCGCGCTCCTCTTTACTTCGGGCTATGTGTCGAACGATGCCACGCTGGCAACGCTCGGCAAGCTCCTGCCCGGCTGCGTGATCTTTTCGGACGAGCTCAATCATGCCAGCATGATTGCCGGCATTCGCAACGCGGGATGCGAACGGAAGATTTTCCGCCATAATGATCTGGCGCATCTCGAGGCGCTGCTTGCCGAAACCGACCCCGCGCGGCCCAAGCTCATTGCCTTCGAGAGCGTCTATTCGATGGACGGCGATGTCGCACCGATCGCCGCGATCTGGCCGATCGCTATCAAGCTCTCACCTATCTCGACGAGGTCCATGCCGTTGGCATGTATGGCCCGCGCGGGGGCGGTATATCGGAGCGCGATGAAGTGGCGCACCGCGTTAGCGTGATCGAGGGCACGCTCGCCAAGGCTTTCGGCGTCATGGGCGGTTACCCTTGGCGCCGGCCAGTATCTTGCGGGTCAGGAAGCCGGCGAAGAACGGGATGCCGAGATAGATCAGCACCGCCTCAGCGACGGTCCAGAAGCTGACGTCGATGACGCTGCTTTCGAGGCCGAACAACGGCGGCAGCACGGTCAGGAAGAACCAGGCATAGACGCCGAAGAAGAGAACCTGGAATATCGAGTTGAGGGCGACGAGCGCGGCAGCATATTGATTGTCGCCCTTCGCAAGCTGGTTCCACACGATCACCATCGCGATGCAGCGCGCGAGGCCGATGAGGATCAGGCCGGTCATATATTCGGGCTTGTCCGACAGGAAAATGACCGCGAGCGCGAACATCAGCACCGGACCGATGATCCAGTTCTGGATCAGCGAAATCGCGAGGATCCGCTTATCCTCGAACACCCGCGGCAGCTCTTCGTAGCGCACGCGAGCCAGCGGCGGATATATCATCAGGATGAGGCCGATCGCGATCGGGATATTGGTTGAGCCCCAGGAGAGGTTGTCGATCGCTGCGGGAAGTCCGGCGAAGGTTGAGCCGAGCAGCACGCCCAAGGCCATGGCGAGGAATATCCACAGGGTCAGGTAGCGATCGAGGAACGACAGGCGTTCGCGCTTGGCCGCCATCGATCAGCGTCCGACGCGATTGCCGGCGTCGTCGACGACCTGCTCGCCATCTTCCTTGGCGAAGCCGCCGCGCTGCTGCGCCGGGATGAGGTCGAGCACCTCCTCGGAGGGGCGGCAGAGCTTCACGCCGAGCGGGGAGACCACGATCGGCCGGTTGATCAGGATCGGATGCAGCATCATGGCATCGATGAGTGCGTCGTCGTCGAGACTTTCGTCGCCGAGACCTAGTTCGGCAAAGGGCGTCCCTTTCTCGCGAAGGAGCGCGCGGGGCGCGATGCCAGCGCGCGCTATCATTTGTTCCAGCAACGCGCGCGATGGCGGCGTCTTCAGATATTCGACGACGTGCGGCTCGATACCAGCGTTGCGGATCATGGCCAGCGCGTTGCGCGACGTTCCGCAATCGGGATTGTGGTAGATGAGGATGTCGGTCATGTGAGGTCCTTCAGCAGCAGGCAAGTTCGGCGAGCAGCGGTTCGCAAAGCCCGGGTCGTCCTTGGCAGCAATCCTTGGCGAGGAAGTACCTTCTAACCCGGCCACTTTTGCCTGCCATAAACGCGTCGTTAGCGGATCGAGCCTCCCTTGATCTCGCCGGGGCGCAACGTGCTCACGAGCTGGATGAAGCTGCGCCGCGCGATCGCCTCCAGCATGGGCATCTGCGCGCGCCATGGTTTTTCATAGCCCGCGAACATCGTCATCCCCTCCATCGAGGCTGAAAAGAACAGCGCCAATATCTCGCGCTCGTCGGCTGGAAGCGTGGGGTTGATTTCGGCGATCAGCTCGTTGAGCGACACGCGCGCGCGTTCGTACAGCTCATTCATCCGGTCGTGGACGAAAGGGTCGTGGTTCGCCATTGCCCAGAGCTCGGGGAAGAAGCGCGTCGTCTTCTTGGTCGTGATATCTTCGAGGATGAGCGTCACCAGATTCTCAAGCCGGGCTTCGGCGCTCGCACCCGGCTCGTGGATGATCTCGTCGAACGATTCCTCGTAGCTGCTGATCACCGCGTTGAGCAGTTCGCGGATCAGCTCCTCCTTCGACCGAAAATAATAGTTGAGGTTGCCGACATTCATTCCCGATTCGGCTGCGATCCGGCGCAGCGTCAGCGCGGCCGAACCCTGGTTTACCAGCAGGGACAGTGCCGACCGCAATATGTGCTCGAAGCCATCCTGGCCGCGGGCATAGCCCCCCGTGCGCGGGGTGATTTTCAGGTCGGGAACAATGAAATTCGTCAAGATTCAGAAGCCTCCGGGGCTTTGGTAACCGCCCGGCCCCCTTTGGACAAGTGCCCTAATTTTGACACTTGACTAAAATTGGACAGTCGAACAATATCATCTCGAATCGGCCATCAGAGCCCGTCGTCAGCCAAACAGGGAGTGTCGCGATGCTGCGCATCACGAGAGGGGCGGTTTTTGCCGCATTGATGATATCGGCCAGCGCGTCGGGCGCCGCGGACTTCCCGCAGCCGTTGCCCGAAGAGCCGGTTCCGACGGTTGCCGAACTGCCCGAACGCTATCCCGACAGCTGGGTCTTCGTGCACGACCTCCACTTCAACAGCCTGCCCGACGGGCGCGCGGCGATCGTCGACGTCGGCGCTGACAATCGCAATCTTCTCGGCCAGATCCCCGTCGCCCAGTTCGGCAACATCGTCCCGTCGACGGCACGCGGCGAAATCTATGTCGGGGAAACCTTCTATTCGCGCCTGACGCGCGGAGAACGCACCGACGTCATCACGATCTGGGATACGAAGACGCTGGCGCCGAAGGACGAAATCGTCCTGCCCGGCGGCAAGCGCGGGCTCTTCGTCACGCTACGCAACAGCCTGCAATTGACCAACGGCGAGAAATGGGCGCTCGTCTTCAACTTCACCCCGGGTTCGTCGGTGACCGTCGTCGATCTGGACGGTCGCAAGATCCTGTCGGACATCGACCTGCCCGGTTGCTCGCTCGTCTATCCGACGGGGCAGCGCGGCTTCACCTCCCTCTGCGCCGACGGGACGATGACGAGCATCGCGCTCGACGCTGCCGGCAAGGCCGGGCCCGCGGTCACCAGCGCGGCGTTCAACGATATCGACGCCGATCCGCTCTTCATGACCCCCGCAATGGTGGGAAGGATCGGCTGGTTCGTCAGCTTCAAGGGGACGTTGCGCGCGATCGACTTTACGGGCGCGGCCGCCAAGGATCTCGGCGGCTTCGCAATCCCGGCGCAGGCGGGCGGGACGCCCGAATGGCGCCCCGGCGGCTGGCAGGTCATCTCGGCCGACCGCGCTGGGCTGCTCTATGTGTTGATGAATCCGAAAGGTGCCGAAGGGTCGCACAAGGACGGCGGGACCGAAGCCTGGGTGATCGACCCGAAGGCGAAAACGCTTCTGCGCCGCATTGCGCTCAAAAATCACAGCCTGTCGCTCGAAGCGACGCAACAGGCAAAGCCGTTGCTCGTCGCATCGCGCCCCGACGGATCGCTCGACGTCTATGACGCGACGAGCGGTGCGTTCGTGCGCACGATCGCCAGCGTCGCGCACGATCCGATGACGATGACTGCGGTGCGCTGATGTCGGTCGTCGAACCCATACTCGCGCTGTTCCTCGCCGCCGTGCTCGCGGCGGCGTCGGTCCACAAGCTCGCCGACCGTGTGCGGCTGACGCAAGCGACAGCAGATTTATTGCGGCTTGCTCCCCCGATTGCGATGCCGCTGACGATGGCGGCGGCGGCGGCCGAATTCGCGGCCGCGCTCGCGCTGCTTTTCCCGGCGTCGCGTCCTGCCGGCGCCTTGCTCGCCGCGCTGCTGTGGGCGGGCTATGGCGCCGCACTGTTCGCGGCGCGGCGCCGCGGCGACGGCGGCATCGACTGCGGCTGCGACTTCGGGGCACCACGCCACGGGATCGGCAGCTTCGCCATCGGCCGCGCCGTCGCGCTTGGCGCGGTGGCGCTGTCCCTCTGCTTCTCTCCCACGGGGGGCGGCGCGATCGACATTTCGTCGGTCTTCGCCGCCCTCGCTTTTGTCGCACTGCTTTTTGCCACCGGTGAAATCGCCAATCTTCCCGCAGCCAGCCGGAGTTCCACCCGATGACCGGATTCTTCCTTGCCTCGCAAATCCTGCTCTGGATCGCCGCCGCGGTGCTCGGCGTCCTCGTCGCTGCGCTCGCGCGGCAGGTCGGGGTGCTGCACGAACGTATCGCCCCTGCGGGCGCGCTAACGCTGCACCAGAAGGTCAATGTCGGCGACACGGCACCGACGATGATGCTCGAGACGCTCGAAGGCAAAGAGGTCGCGATCGGCGGCAAGCGCGAACGGCGCGGACAGCTGATTTTCTTCCTCTCGCCCGACTGCCCCGTCTGCAAGAATCTGCTCCCCGTCGTCCGTTCGGCGCGCGGCGCCGAGCGCGGCTGGCTCGATATCGTGCTGGCCAGCGACGGCGATCCTGCAGCGCACCGCCGGCTGGTGATGGCCGAGGGGCTCGCGGGTTTCGACTATGTGCTCTCGGAAGATATCGGTCGCGCGCTCGGAGTCTCCAAGCTCCCTTATGCGGTGCTGATCGACGAGGAGGGCCGCATCGCCTCGCTGGGCCTCGTCAACAATCGCGAGCATCTGGAAAGCCTGTTCGAGGCCAAGGAACGCCGCGTCGCCTCGATCCAGGAATATCTCGCGCGCGGCTGATCCCGCCACCGCGACAAGAAGGGGACACATATGTCGGGACTGGACAAATTTTCGGAAAAGGTGACGCGCCGCGTTGCCCGCGCGACGTCGCGGCGCAGCCTGCTGACGCTGATCGGCGGCGCGCTGACCGGGGCGGCGGTGATCCCGGTGCTGCCGGTGTCGCGTGCGCAGGCGCAGGGCCATGGACACGGTGGCGGCGGCGACCCGATCGCGCCGCAAACCACGGGCAACCCGCAGGATCCGGGCGACCAGACGCAATGCGACTATTGGCGCTATTGCGCGATCGACGGCTTCCTCTGCAGCTGCTGCGGCGGCACCGCGAGCAGTTGCCCGCCGGGTACCGAGATGTCGCCGATCACCTGGATCGGCACCTGCCAGAACCCCGCCGACAACCGCGCCTATATCGTCAGCTACAACGACTGCTGCGGCAAATCGTCGTGCGGGCGCTGCCTGTGCAACCGCAACGAGCGCGACCGACCGATGGTGCGGCCGCAGGCGAACAACGACATCAACTGGTGCCTCGGCACGTCGAGCGCGATCTACAATTGCTCGACCGCGGTAATCCTCGGCGTCGCGCTGGAGCAGCCATGATGCGGCGTATTGCGATCCTTTTTTCACTGGCCGGGCTGGCGGTCGCCGGGCCGGCAACGGCGGCTGACGATGGTGCGACGATCTACAAGCGCTGCGCCGCGTGCCATCTGGCGAACGGCGCGGGCGTTCCCGGTGCCTTTCCTCCGCTGAAGACCGATGTCCGGGCGCTGGCGGGAACCGCCGCCGGACGCCGCTACCTCGCGCTGGTCGTGATCCGCGGCGTGTCGGGACCGATTACCGTCGAGGGAAAGGCCTATCGCGGGATGATGCCCGCGCAGGCCGGGCTTAACGATGCGCAGGTGGCGGCGGTGCTCAACCATGTGGTCCGCGGCGGATCGGCCAAGGCTTTCACCCCCCGCGAGATCGCCGGATACCGGGCAGGCAGCGCGGCGCTAAATTCCGCCGCTGTGGGGCGTCTCCAGCCGGCCGCGCCCGGCAAATGAAATGGCTGGCCGTTCCCGCGCTGATCATGGCGACCGGAGCGGCCATTACGACCCCGGCGTGGAGCGGCCCGGAGGCGATACCTGGCGTCGCGAACCCGGCGCGCGCGCGGCAGAACTGGATATTGTCCTGTCAGGGTTGCCACCGCGCCGACGCGACGGGGACGCCGCAGACGACGCCGGCGATGGCGGGCGTTGTCGCGCGATTTCTGCGCGTGCCGGGCGGGCGCGAATATCTGGTTCGGGTGCCGGGCGTCGCGACCGCCGCGCTGTCCGACGCCGATCTGGCCGAAGTGGTGAACTGGTCGCTGATGCGATTTGATCCCGCAAATGTTCCGGCGGACTTCAAACCATATACGCCGACCGAGGTGGGGCAGCTGCGGCTGAAACCGCTGCGGGCGGAAGCGACGACGGTGCGGGCGGGCATGGTCGCCGGCTTTGGCCGCGGGAACAAACAACAGAAGTAAAAACAGGGGAGTTTTTCGATGACCAAGATACCAACGCGCGTCACACGTCCGATTTTGACCCTTCTGCTGGCGGGCGCATCCACGTCGGCACTTGCACAGGAAACGGCAGCGGAAACCGCCGCCGAAGTCGCGGCGGCCGAAACAGTGGGCGGCACCGACATCGTCGTTACCGCGCAGAAACGGTCGGAGCGCCTGCAAGACGTGCCAATCGCGGTCAGCGCGATCGGAGGGGACTCGCTCGAACGGCAGCGCGTGACGCAGGCCGACGAACTGGCGAGCAAGATCGTCAACCTCCAGCTTACCTCGACCGTCGGCGACAACACCCCGATCTTCGCGCTGCGCGGCGTGTCGATGTCGGATTACAGCCTCAACCAGGCGAGCCCCGTCGCGACCTATTATGACGAGGTTTACAAGGGCAATTTTGCCTTTCTCGGCGTCGCGATGTACGATCTCGAACGCGTCGAGGTGCTGCGCGGGCCGCAGGGCACGCTCTATGGCAAGAACACCACCGGCGGCGCCGTGAACCTGATCAGCCGGACGCCGGTGCTGGGCGATACCGAAGGGTATCTGAACCTCGGCTATGGCAATTATAACCGCTACGAGGCCAATGGCGCGGTGAGCGTCCCGCTTGGCGAAACGCTGGCGGCCCGCGTCGCCTTCACCTTCGCGCGCGCCGACGGCTGGTTCAAGAACCAGCTTCCGGGCGAGCCCGACCTCGCGAGTGTGCGCGAATATGGCGTGCGCGGCAGTCTGTTGTTCGAACCGAGCGACAGCGCGCGGTTCGTCCTCCGCGCGTCGACCAGTTACCAGAACCCCCGCAATTACGGGATCTATGCCCAGCCCGAAGCGGTGAACCGGCCCGGACTCGGGCGGCGACAGATCGAGGCCAACGTCACCGACCGCCGCCGCGCGCGCACATGGTCGGTGTCGCTGACCGGCACGATCGATTTGAGCGACTCGCTCGCGATCACCAGCGTCACCTCATGGGACAAGGGACGGCTGAACTTCTATGAGGATACCGATGGCACGGCGACCGAGTTGCTCGAAATCCCCTATACCGACCGGGCGACGCAATTCGCGCAGGATTTGCGCCTGACGAGCGACTTCGACGGGCCATTCAACTTCATTCTCGGCGCCTATTTCAACCGCGAGAAAGTCTATAACGAGACGACCTTCGAAATCGGCAAGGACATCGATTCCGACGGCCTGCCGGGCGTCACCGACGGCGATTGCGCGGCCGGCTTTCCCTTGGGCTGCCTGTTCCGCAACAGCTTCGACCAGCTCAAGAAGAGCTATGCGGTTTATTCGGACGTGAGTTTCGAACTTACCGATCAGCTGACGCTGCGCGGCGGTCTCCGCTTCACCTATGACAAGGGTACGCAGAGCAATTTCGAATCCAATGCGCTTGGCCCGAACGGCGTGCTGGTGATGAACCTGATCCCGCCGTCGCAGCTCGACTACAACACCGAAAATCTGTCGGGCAAGATCGGCGCCGACTACAAGATCAATCCCGATGTGATGGTTTATGGCAATTACAGCCGCGGCTATCGCGCGCCGAGTTTCAACGCGCAGGCCTTTTTCGATCCGTCCGAGCTGTCGGTGGCAAAAGCCGAAAAGATCGAGGCTTTCGAGCTGGGTCTGAAAAGCCAGTTTGCCGACCGCCGCGTAACACTCAACCTGGCGGCGTTCCACTATAGCTACAGCAACCAGCAATTCATCAACATCGATCCCGCGACCGCGGCGCAGACCCTGCTCAACATCCCGCGCTCGCGTATTCTGGGCGGCGAGGCCGAACTCACCGTCCGCGCGACCGACATGATTACGCTGCGCGCTGGCGTCGGCCTGCTCGACACCAAGATCAAGCGCGGGATCGTCAGCGGCGTCGATGTCAGCGGAAACAATCTGTCGAACGCACCCAAATTCACCTTCACCGGCGGGGTCGACGCGACGGTGATGGATAACGCCAGCGGCAAGCTCAGCCTGCACGGCGACATCAACTATTCGTCCAGCCAATATTTCGAAGTGCTCAACATCCCCCGGCTGCGGCAGGACAGCTATGTCCTGCTCGCGGGGCATATCGACTGGGAATCAGCCGACGGCCGCTGGAACGCGTCGGTGTGGGGCAAGAATCTCACTAATAAATTCTACTTCACCTCGCGCGTCGACCTGCTCGCGGGCTTCGGTTTCGACTATAACCATGTCGGGACTCCGCGAACCTACGGCGTGACTGTGGGCACGAAATTCTGATCGGAGAGAGGCATGTCTGACTATAAAATGCTGATCGGCGGACGGCTGGTCGACGGCGACCACCGGATGGACGTCATCAACCCCGCAACCGAGGAGGTCTTCGCGACCGTCGCCCGCGCGTCCAAACAACAGGCCGACGAGGCGATCGAGGCCGCTGCCACCGCTTTCCCGCCATGGGCCGAAACCCCGATGGCTGAGCGACAGGCGAAGGTCAGCGCGCTCGCCGATGCGATCGTGGCGAATGCCGACAAGCTCGCGCGCGCGCTGACGCAGGAACAGGGCAAGCCGCTCGCCGAGGCGCAGGGCGAGATCGCGTGGGCCGAGGGTTATCTGCGTCACTATACCACGCTCGAAATCGCCGAGCGGACGATCCAAGACGACGCGAACGGGCTGATCCAGGTCCGGCGTAAGCCGCTGGGGGTCGTCGCGGGTATCATTGCGTGGAATTTTCCGCTGCTCGTCGCGTGCTGGAAGATCGGCCCGGCGGTGATCGCCGGCAACACGATCGTGCTCAAGCCCGCGCCGACGACGCCGGTGACGGCGCTGATGCTCGGTGAGTTATGCCGCGACATCTTCCCAGCGGGGGTGGTAAATATCA
Source organism: Sphingopyxis sp. (assembly GCF_035250425.1). GTDB lineage: Bacteria > Pseudomonadota > Alphaproteobacteria > Sphingomonadales > Sphingomonadaceae > Sphingopyxis. Next base: position 4,366 of record NZ_DATFFD010000286.1, on the reverse strand, counting down.
TCACCGACGCTAACGATCTAGGCGGCTATTTGACCGCCGATCCGCGGATCGCCAAGGTCGGCTTCACCGGGTCGACCGCGACCGGCAAGAAGATCATCGCGAATGCCGCCGACGGGCTCAAGCGGCTCACGCTCGAGCTTGGCGGCAACGATCCAGGGATCGTGCTCGACGATGTCGACGTACGCGAAACCGCGCAGGGCATCTTCAACGCGGCCTTCCTCAATTGCGGGCAGGTGTGTCTCGCGATCAAGCGCGCCTATGTCCATGACAGCATCTACGACGCGATGTGCGACGAACTCGCGCGCCTCGCGAAGGCTGCGGTGGTTGACGACGGGCTGGCGCAGGGCGCGCAGATCGGGCCGATTCAGAACAAGGCGCAATATGAAAAACTGAAAGGCTTCCTCGAACGCGCAGCGACCGACGGGACGATCATCGCGGGCGGCGAGATTATCGACCGCGCCGGCTATTTCCTGCGGCCGACGATCGTGCGCGATGTCACCGACGGCGACCAGATCGTCGACGAGGAACAGTTCGGGCCGATCCTTCCCGTCATCCGCTTTTCGGACGTCAACGATGTCGTCGCGCGCGCCAACGCCTCGCCCTACGGCCTCGGTGCGTCGGTGTGGTCATGTGACGTGGACCGGGCGATCGCGGTCGCCGACCGGATCGAAAGCGGATCGGTCTGGGTGAACCAGCATATCGCGATCGGCCCGCACATCCCGATGGCTGGGGTTAAATCTTCCGGCCTCGGGGTCGAGCAATCCGATGAGGGGCTGGCCGAATATACGCAATTGTCGGTGATCAACGTGGCGCGCGGCGGATGAGCGAGACTTTCGACTGGAATCCCCCGACGCATTATAATTTCGCGCGCGACGCGATCGATCGGCGGGCAGCGGAAACGCCCGACGCGCGCGCGCTGTTGTGGACCGACGGATCGGGAGCGGTGATCGACCGTAGCTTTGCCGAATTGTCAGACTACGCCGCGCGCGCTGCCGCCGTGTTGCAGGCGGCGGGCGTCGGTCCGGGCGACACGGTCCTGATCCTGCTGTCACGCGAAATCGAATGGTGGGAGCTGATGCTCGCCTGCCTGCGGCTCGGCGCGATCGCTTCGCCCGGCACGGTGCAACTGACTCCCAAGGATATCGCCTATCGCCGAAGCGCTGCCGAGGCACGCTGCGTGATTGCGGGCTCTGACGTCGCGCCGCGCGTCGATGATGCGCTGGCGGGCGAAGCAGTCACGCGCATCCATATCGGCGGACCGCGCGCCGGATGGACCGATTATGGTGCGGCCAAGGCGACAGCATCGCCGCTCGCCGATATCGCCGACACCGCGTTCGACGATCCCGCGCTCTGCTATTTCACCAGCGGCACGACCGGCCAACCCAAGATGACGATCCATGGCGCGGGTTATCCGCTCGCGCACGAAATCACCGGCCGCTTCTGGCTCAACCTCGGCCCAGGCGACCTTCATTGGAACATGTCAGACACCGGCTGGGCGAAGGCGGCGTGGAGCAGCCTGTTCGCGCCCTGGCTGATGGGTGCGGCCATCTTCGTCAATCATGCGCAGGGGTTCGATCCGGACGCCTCGATGGATCTGCTCGAACACCATCCGGTGACGACCTTGTGCGCGCCGCCGACCGCCTATCGCATGTTCGTGCGTGCCGATCTGGATGGGCGCGCCTTTCCACACCTGCGCCACTGCGTCAGCGCCGGCGAACCACTGAATCCCGAGGTCATCGACCTGTGGCGGAAAGCCACAGGCCTCGACATCCACGACGGTTATGGCCAGACCGAGACCGTGCTGCTGTGCTGCAACCGCGCGGGCGCGGCGCGGCAGGGCGCGATGGGGCGTCCGGCGCCGGGCATCGAGCTCGCAGTGATCAGCCATGACGGCGCCATCCTGCCGCCGGGCGAGGAGGGGGATATCGCGCTGCGTGTCGGCGACGGCCGGCCGCCGGGCCTGTTCCTCGGCTACCGCGGCGATCCCGACCGCACCGCCAGCGTGTATCGCGACGGCTGGTACCTGACCGGCGACCGCGCCACTGTCGATGCCGACGGCTTTTTCTGGTTCGTCGGCCGCGCTGACGACGTGATCCTCTCGTCAGGTTATCGCATCGGGCCGTTCGAGGTTGAGAGCGTGCTCTTCGAACATGAGGCGGTCGCCGAAAGCGCCGTCGTCGCCAGCCCCGATCCGACGCGCGGCGAAGTGGTGAAGGCGTTCGTCGTGCTGGCGGCGGGTCACAGCCCCTCCGACGAGCTCGCGGCGGCTTTGCAGGATCATGTGAAGCGGACGACCGCGCCCTATAAATATCCGCGCCGCATCGAGTTCGTAGGCAGCCTGCCCAAGACGGTCAGCGGCAAGATCCGGCGCAAGGAATTGCGCGATAACGAGTTCAGGAAAGCCGACGCATGACCGACAGCATCGTTCGCGGTGACACGCGTGCCCCGCTGATCGAGATGACGATCGGCGAGCGGTTCGACCAGACGGTGCGGAGCCACCCCGATGGCGATGCTCTCGTCGTGCGGCATCAGGACGTGCGCTGGAGCTGGCGCGAGCTCAAGGCGCGGGTCGATGCGGCGGCGGCGGGGCTGCTCGCGCGCGGGCTGAAACCCGGCGACCGCGTCGGGATATGGGCCCCCAATTGCGCCGAATGGGTCGTGACCCAGTTCGCAACCGCGAAGGCGGGGTTGATCCTCGTCAACATCAACCCCGCCTATCGCATCGCCGAACTCGAATATGCGCTGGGCAAGGTCGGCTGCACCGCGCTTATCCTCGCGCCGTCGCACAAGAGCAGCGACTATGTCGCGATGATCGGCGAACTGGCGCCCGAACTCGCGACCGCGGCGCCCGGCATGCTGCGTGCGGCACGCTTGCCCGATCTGCGGCTCGTCGTCGTGCTCGGCGAACGCGCGCATCCCGGCTGCCTGCCGTTCGCGGCACTAGCGAGCGATGACACAAGCGGGCTTGCCGACATCCGGCTCGATCCCGACATGCCGGTGAACATCCAGTTCACCAGCGGCACGACGGGCTTTCCCAAGGGCGCGACGCTGTCGCATCGCAACATCCTCAACAACGGCGCTTTCGTCGGCGCGCGCATCGGGCTGACCGCGATGGACCGGCTGTGCATTCCGGTGCCGCTCTATCATTGCTTCGGCATGGTGATGGGCAATCTCGCCTGCGCGGTGCACGGCGCGACGATGGTCTATCCCGCCGAAGCCTTCGACCCACAGGCGGTGCTGGAGACGGTCGAGGCCGAGCGCTGCACTGCGCTGTACGGCGTGCCGACGATGTTCATCGCCGCGCTCGCCCATCAAGACTTCGCGCGCTTTGACCTGTCGTCGCTGCGCACCGGGATCATGGCGGGGTCACCGTGCCCGATGGCGGTGATGCGCCAGGTGATCGAACGGATGCATATGGACGAGGTCACGATCGCCTATGGCATGACCGAAACCAGCCCCGTGAGTTTCCAGAGCGATACCGACGATCCGCTCGATCTGCGCGTATCGACGGTGGGACGCGTCCAGCCGCATCTCGAGGTCAAGCTGATCGACCTCGCCGGCGAAGTTGTGCCGCGCGGCCAGACCGGCGAGCTTTGCACGCGTGGTTATTCAGTTATGCTCGGCTATTGGGATGATCCCGACCGCACCGCAGAGGCATTGGATGCCGACGGCTGGATGCACACCGGCGACCTCGCGGCGATCGACGAGGATGGTTATTGCCAGATAGTCGGCCGGATCAAGGATATGGTGATCCGCGGCGGCGAGAATATCTACCCGCGCGAGATCGAGGAATATCTGATGACTCACCCCGGCATCGCCGATGTCCAGGGAGTCGGCATTCCCGACGCGAAATATGGCGAGGAATTGTGTGTTTGGATCATCGCCCGCGCCGGCGTCACGCTGAGCGAGGATGAGGTGCGGGCGCATTGCCGGGGGCGGATCGCGCACTACAAGATCCCGCGGCACATCTTGTTCGTTGATGCCTTTCCGATGACGGTGACCGGAAAGGTCCAGAAATTCGCGATGCGCGAGCGCACGTTGGAATTGCTCAAGGGCTGAACCATCGAGCAGCTGCGCCCTGTAGCCGCGCTAGGCGATGAAACCGAAATTTTATTGTCATGCCGACCGGCTGAACGTGGGTTGCTCCTCGTCGCGTGCCTAATCTGTCTGTGGCAGTCCGACGTACGCTTTACGCCTTCGACCGCACCAAAGCTGACCGGCCGCTATCGTTGAGAGTTTCGGACGCCGATAGGCGTCGGAAAGTCTTCGGTGCCCGAACCGCGGTGGTCATGGGCTGGGCTATGGGGAAAGCTGTTTTGCGCTGATGGTGGGGAAGCCAGGTGCTGCCCAAAAGCAGACGTGCGCG
>NZ_DATFFD010000285.1:0-4668 GCF_035250425.1 Sphingopyxis sp. | reverse complement strand
CTGCGCCGCACCGCGCCGCCCGACCGCGCGCGCGCGCGCGAGGTGGTGGTCGACCTGTCGCTGCATCGTCGCGGCTTCGCGCCGCACCGTCTCGGCGAGCTCCGTATCCGAACTCGTCGCGCTGTTGACGAGCACGGTGAGCGGCGTCTTCAGTGCATGCGCCAGGTTGCCCGCGTGCAGCCGCGCTTCCTCGGCCTGTTTTTCGTTATGCGCGAGCAGCGCATTGAGTTCGTCGACCATCGGCTGCACCTCGAGCGGCAGGGGCGCATCGACGCGGCGGTTCTGCCCGCCGCGCATCGCGGCGATCGCGCGGCGGATGTGGCGGAGCGGCCACAGGCCGTAGAAGGTCTGGAGCGCCGCGAGGATGATGAGGCCAAGCCCGAGCAAGGCGAGGCTGGGGATCAGCGTTTGCCGCACCGCGCCGACCTGTGCATCGAGCGCTTCGCGTGATTGCGCGATCTGATACCGCCAATTGGTCTTGCTGCCCGGCAGGAGGACGTTGCGCTCGAGGATACGCAGTTCCTCGTCGGGGAACTGGGTGCTGTCATAGGTGTGGATCTGGTTATCGATATGCGGGACGGGCGCTTTCAGCGTACGTTCCCACAGCGAGCGCGAGCGATAGGGCTCCTGGTTGCCGCCGCTGATCTGCCAATAGAGCCCGCTATAGGGCTCGAGGAAGCGCTGGTCGCCGAGCGGTTCGACCAGCCGCACTTCGCCATCGGGGCCGATCTCCGACGAGCGGATCATCGCGATCAGCACATATTCGAGGCTCGAATCGAAGTTGCGGGTGATCGCCCCGGTCAGCACGCGATCGAGCGCAAAGCCGCCGCCGATCAGCAGCACCGAAATCCACAGCGCCGCGATCGCGATCATGCGCCGCGCGAGCGAGCCGGTAATCCGGCTGGTCAGCGCCGCAGGTTTTTCCGCCGCGTCCGGGTCCTCTACGGCTGCCGGGGCGACGTCGACTTCCCTCACGGCTTACTGCGGATCGTCGAGCTGATAACCGAGGCCGCGGATCGTGGTGATGATATCGGCGCCCAATTTCTTGCGGATGCGCGTCACGAACACCTCGATCGTGTTCGAATCGCGGTCGAAATCCTGATCATAGATATGCTCGATCAGCTCGGTGCGCGACACGACCTTGCCCTTGTGATGGAGCAGGTACGACAGAAGTTTATATTCCTGCGCGGTCAGCTTCACCGGCTCGCCGGCCAGCGTGACGCGGCCCGAACGCGTGTCGAGGCGCACCGGACCCGCCGTCAGCTCGCTCGACGCATTGCCCGCCGCACGGCGGATCAGCGCGCGCAGCCGCGCGATCAGCTCTTCGGTCTGGAACGGTTTGGCGAGATAATCGTCGGCGCCCGCGTCGAGCCCCGCGACCTTGTCCGACCAGCTATCGCGCGCGGTCAGGACAAGCACCGGAAAATTGCGCTTTTCGCGGCGCCAGCGGTCGAGCACGGTGAGCCCGTCGATTTCGGGCAGGCCGAGGTCGAGGATCGCCGCGTCGTAATTTTCGGTCGAGCCGAGGAAGTGGCCATCCTCGCCATCGGTCGCAAGGTCGACGGCATAGCCCGCGCCCTCCAGCGTCGCCTTCAGCTGCGGGCCCAGCGTGGGTTCGTCTTCGACAATCAAGATCCGCATTCAGGCGCCTTTCCTTTGCGCACCGGGCAGCCCGGCCGCATGTTTAGACTGTGTATCAAGTCCGAACGATCATCGCAAAATCTCGTTGCGCTGAAACATCCGGACTAGTGAAATGTCAGGGTTTGCGTCCCACGATCCGGCCGGTGCGGGCATCGACATAGACGACGACGACCTGGCTGCCGTCCATGAATTTCAGGGCATAGATCATCCGGCCTGCGTCGAACTGCGGGCCGCCGAGATAGGTCATGTCGTTATAGGGCGGGCGCGAACGGACGTCGGCGACCAGCCGATTGAGGGGGATCACCTGTCCCTGCGCCGCCGCTTCGCGCAGATTGTCCTGGTCGCGGTTGCCGCGTGCAGCCGCGGGCGCGCCTGCCGAGAGCAACAGCGCGGAAATGAGGGAAAGGGTCAAAGTGCGGGTCATGGCCGTTTCTCTAACGCGAAAGCATTGAATAGGCGATGAATGGCCGGGTCAGCTCCGGTTTCGGTTTCGGTTTCCGCCATGGCCGAGAAGCCATGGTGGGCGCGACAGGGATTGAACCTGTGACCCCACCCGTGTGAAGGGTGTGCTCTACCGCTGAGCTACGCGCCCGATCGGGGCGGACCAATGGCCCGGCGTCCGAAAGCTGGACGTCCATAGCCGCTGCGCCGGTGATTGCAACGGGCTTTTGCTCAATCTTCACGCACAAACCATCTGGATCTCACCCGGCAGATACAAATCGGGCCGCAGCTTGCGCCACGGCCCGAGATGCATTCACCAGAAGGTGCCGTCGGGCTTAGTTGACGGCGTCCTTAAGAGCCTTGCCGGCCTTGAATTTCGGCTGGTTCGACGCCGCGATGGTCATCGTTTCGCCGGTGCGCGGGTTGCGACCGGTCGATGCCTTGCGCTTGCTGACTGCAAAGGTGCCGAAGCCGACGAGACGAACTTCGCCGCCCTTCTTCAGCGAACCCGTGATCGCGTCGAACACGGCTTCAACCGCTTTGCTCGCGTCACCCTTGGTCAGGCCGCTCGAGTCAGCGACGGCGGCGATCAGGTCTTGTTTGTTCATGCCTAAGGAACCCCTGCATTATGGTTGGTTAAGTGATTCTCATGGCCCGAAGCCATGGCGCGTCACTAACGATGTTTCGACCCGGCTTGTCAAAGCAAAAAAGGGCGCAAAACGCCCCAAAACGTCGATTCTGCGACGAATTTGGGGCGAATTGCCATCCAGTGGCGGCGACTCAGTGCCGAATCGCCGTTTCGGGGTCGCTACCCGGGGGAACCGGCGGCGACGCGGCAAGCTCGTCGGCCTCGGTCCATTCGATCGGCACGACGGGCGACACCAGCGCTTCGGCCAGCACCTGATCGACGTGGCTGACTGGGATGATCTTCAGTCCGCTCGTGATATTCGCCGGAATTTCAACGAGGTCTTTCTCATTTTCTTCGGGGATCAGCACGGTCTTGATGCCGCCGCGCAGCGCCGCGAGCAGCTTTTCCTTCAAGCCCCCGATCGCCAGCACGCGGCCGCGCAGCGTGACTTCGCCGGTCATCGCGACATCGCGGCGCACCGCGATCCCGGTCAGCGTCGAAATCATCGCGGTCACCATGCCGACACCGGCCGACGGGCCGTCCTTCGGCACCGCGCCTTCGGGCAAGTGGATATGGATGTCCTTGCGCGCGAACAGGCTCGGCTTGATGCCATAAGCCGGGGCGCGCGCTTTCACGAACGACAGCGCCGCCTGCACCGATTCGGTCATCACTTCGCCGAGCTTGCCCGTGGTGCGCACCTGCCCCTTGCCCGATGCGGTGACGGCTTCGATCGTCAGCAATTCGCCGCCAACCTCGGTCCATGCCAGCCCCGTGACGGCGCCGACCTGATCCTCCAGATCGCCCATGCCGTGGCGGAATTTGCGCACGCCCGCGAATTCGGAAAGGTTGTCGGGCGTCACAGTGACGCTTTCGGCCTTGCCTTCGAGAATGCGGCGCAGTGCCTTGCGCGCCAGACGCGCAATCTCGCGCTCAAGCGTACGCACGCCGGCTTCGCGGGTGTAATAGCGGATCAGGTCGCGCAGCCCCTCTTCGGTCAGCTCGAATTCGCCGGCCTTCAGGCCGTGCGCCTCGACCTGTTTCGCGATCAGGTGCAGCTTGGCGATCTCGACCTTCTCGTCCTCGGTGTATCCCTCGAGCCGGATGATCTCCATGCGGTCGAGCAGCGCCTGCGGCAGGTTGAGCGAGTTCGCGGTGGTGACGAACATGATGTCGCTGAGGTCGACGTCGACTTCCAGATAATGATCCTGGAATTTGCCATTCTGTTCGGGGTCGAGCACCTCGAGCAGCGCCGAGGCCGGATCGCCGCGGAAATCCTGACCGAGCTTGTCGATCTCGTCGAGCAGGAACAGCGGGTTCATCGTGCCGGCCTTTTTGAGGTTCGTCACGATCTTGCCCGGCAGCGAGCCGATATAGGTGCGGCGGTGGCCGCGGATTTCGGCCTCATCGCGCACGCCGCCCAGCGACTGGCGAATGAACTCGCGCCCGGTCGCCTTGGCGATCGACTTGCCGAGGCTGGTCTTGCCGACGCCCGGAGGGCCGACGAGGCACAGGATCGGCCCCTTCAGCTTGTTGGTGCGCGCCTGGACCGCGAGATATTCGACGATCCGGTCCTTGACCTTTTCGAGCGCATAATGATCGTCGTCGAGAACCTCCTGCGCCTTCGCGATGTCTTTCTTGAGCTTCGACTTCTTGCCCCACGGCAGGCCGATCAGCGTGTCGAGATAGTTGCGGACGACGGTCGCCTCGGCCGACATCGGCGCCATCGCACGCAGCTTTTTCATTTCAGCCTGCGCCTTGGCCTTGGCTTCCTTCGACATTTTGAGGCTGTCGATCTTGAGCTGCAGCTCGGCCAGGTCGTCGCCGCCCTCGCCATTGTCGTTGCCGAGCTCGCGCTGGATCGCCTTCAACTGTTCGTTGAGATAATATTCGCGCTGGCTCTTTTCCATCTGGCGCTTCACGCGGCCGCGGATCTTCTTTTCGACCTGCAGCACGCCGAG
>NZ_DATFFD010000284.1:0-5488 GCF_035250425.1 Sphingopyxis sp. | reverse complement strand
CGTCCGTCTGCTCCAGGGTTACCTGTCGGAGCGTGGCAAGATCGTCCCGTCGCGGATCACCGCGGTGTCCACCAAGAAGCAGCGTGAGCTGGCGAAAGCGATCAAGCGCTCGCGCCACATCGGCCTGCTCCCCTACATTGTGAAGTAAGGAGGGCTGGTCCGATGGAAATCATCCTGCTCGAACGCATCGAGAAACTCGGCGGCATCGGCGATGTCGTCAACGTCAAGAACGGCTTCGCCCGTAACTACCTGCTGCCCAACAACAAGGCGCTGCGCGCGAACGACACCAACCGCAAGCTGTTCGAGGCCAACCGCGGCAAGATCGAGGCCGACAACGCCGAACGTCGCACCGACGCCGAAGGCCGCGCCAAGGACATCGACGGCAAGCAGATCGTCCTGATCCGCCAGGCGTCGAACACTGGCCAGCTGTACGGCTCGGTTTCGGTCCGTGACATCGTCGACGCGCTCGTCGAAGACGGCATCGAAGGCATCGGCAAGTCGATGATCGAACTCGAACGCCCGATCAAGGCGCTCGGCCTGGTCGACGTCAAGGTCAAGCTGCACCCCGAGGTCGCGGTGACCGTCGGCGTCAACGTCGCGCGTTCGCCCGACGAAGCCGAAATGCAGAAGCAGGGCATCGACGTCATCGCGGCGATGTTCGAGGAAGAACAGGCCGAGGCCGTCGCCACGGCACTGGAACCCGACAGCGAAGACGAATTCGAAGACGCGACGCCGCCTTCGGAAATGGCCGCTGAAGAAGCTCCGGCCGCGGACGACGCCGAAGAAGCGTAAGCTTCTTCAGGTCAACGCCTTTTGAAAGGGCCGCGTTTCTTCTGAGACGCGGCCCTTTTCTTTTGCGTTGCAAAGCTGGTCGTTTCGACCGTCCGTTCCCGGGCAGCGGCGCTGGCTTACGTCATTTTCTCCGCGAGTATCCACACCCACACCGCCAGCGTGAGCCCGCCACCCGCAATGGTCGCGCGAACAGCGATCGAGAGTAATCGCGCCTGTGCCTCGATCGAATAGGTAAAGGCCGCGAACAATCGTTGCCGCAACCCGTCGGCTTTTTCGAGGCCGTCACTGTCGAATTCCTCGCCAAGCAAGAGCGCGCGCAGACAGAAAAAGCTCGACAGGATCAGCGGCACGATGCCGACTATGCTCGCGATCGTCAGCCAGGGCTGGGTGGCGGCGTCGAGGCTGAGCGGCGCGCCGGGGCTGGCGGAGATCGGGTGCGTGCCGATCGTGATCGCCAGCGCGTTGAAAGCCAGCAACCCGCCAAGGCGGACCGACAGGTCGAGATCGCGGTTTTCGAGGAACTCGAGATCGGCGATGAAACCCGGATCAGGCTCATCACCGCGCATTTCCTGAAACGCCCGCAGCCGCATGCGAAAGCTTCGATCGCGCCGCGCCCGCCAACGCATCGTCAATAGCCCATCAGGCTCAGCACTTCCTTGCGGCTGCTCTGATCTTCGAGGAAACAGCCGAGCAGGCGGCTCGTCACCATGCCGACGCCGGGAGTGCGCACCCCGCGCCCGGTCATGCATCCATGCTGCGCGTCGATAACCACCGCGACGCCCTGCGGCTGGAGATTGTCCCAGATGCACTTCGCGACCTCGGCGGTCAGACGCTCCTGCACCTGCAACCGCCGCGCGTAGCCGTTGAGGACGCGCGCCAGCTTTGAAATGCCGACGACGCGGTCGCGCGGCAGGTAAGCGATCGAGGCCTTGCCGGTGATCGGCGCCATATGATGCTCGCAATGCGACTGGAACGGAATATCGCGCAGCAGCACGATCTCGTCATAGCCGCCGACTTCCTCGAACGTGCGCGACAGGTGCAGCGCCGGATCGTCGGCATAACCCGAACAATATTCCTTCCACGCGCGCGCGACGCGACGCGGCGTATCGAGCAGCCCTTCGCGCGCCGGATCGTCGCCTGCCCACTCGATCAGCGTCCGCACGGCGTCCGCAACATGGTCGGGGACCACCACCTTGCCGTCCGGTCCCAACTCTTGTCCGTTGTCGCTCATCGCCCCGCTTTCACTGTTGCCTTCATGCCGCACATTTCGACGTCCATGCGCCGATACGCAAGGGCCGGACTAAAAGAAATTGTCCTCTCCCATCAACTTTACGTTGCGGAATCTTGGCTTTTTCACTTTTCGGAGAGGCGCGGTTTCGCGTCCTTTTTCGGGTCAAACAAGTGACTTGACGCTTGCGTCAACTCGGCGCACCTTCATCGACACTACAGAACCCGCCTAAGCGGGTCGTGATCCGGAGAGGCCGGCGTATTCCCCGACGCCGGTGGGAGAGGACGATGACCAGCATAGCTGGCAAGTGGGATTCACGAGGGCACATGGCCGCTTTGGCCCGATGCCCTTTGCCATGTCTGGTCGTTTCCCCTCCCCTTACCACAATTTGAAATTGGGCGGCCCCGCACCTGCGGGATCGAAAAAGGGAGGCTATAGATGAAGTTCAAGGCACTGATCGGAACCTCGATTCTTGCGATGACGGTGGCGACGCCGGCATTTGCACAGGACGCGGCGGATGAAGTGGAACGCGATGCTTTCGGCGGCGAAATCGTCGTCACGGCGCAGCGCCAGTCGGAACGCCTGCAGGACGTGCCGATCGCCGTCAGCGCCTTTTCGACCGAGGCGCTCGAAGCGCAGCAGATCAAGACGCCGTCGGATCTTCAGCTGACCCTGCCCAACGTCACCTTCACCAAGACCAATTTCACGGGCGCCAGCTTCACGATCCGCGGGATCGGCGACCTTTGCGTCGGCACGACCTGCGACAGCGCGACCGCGATCCACCTGAACGGCGACCCGCTGTTTTCGACGCGGCTGTTCGAAACCGAATTCTTCGACCTCGAACGCGTTGAAGTGCTGCGCGGACCGCAGGGCACGCTGTTCGGCCGCAACGCGACGTCGGGCGTGGTCAATGTGATCACCGCCAAACCGAAACTCGGCGCTTTCGAAGCCGCCGCCGAAGCCGAATATGGAAATTATGATTCCATGAAGGGCAAGGCGATGGTCAACATCCCGCTCGGCGACACAATGGGCATTCGCGTTGCAGGCATTTACCTGAACCGCGACGGCTATACGAAGAACAGCTTCCTCGACACGCGCATCGACGACCGCGACCTCTATTCGGTCCGCGGCTCGTTCCGCTGGGAACCCTCACCCGACACGACGATCGACCTGATGGCGTCCTATTTTCACGAAAAAGACAAGCGCACGCGCATCCAGAAACAGCTCTGCCAGCGCGACCCGACCGGCATCCTCGGCTGTTTGAACAGCCGCCTCGACAATTCGCCCTTCAACGGCAACGCAACCTTCACGGCGGCGCTGACTTCGCGCGAATTCCTGGCGATCCGCGGCATTCCGCAGGCGTTCGCACTGGGCAGCCTCTATGGCCCCGATGTCTATGCCAACACGACAATCCCTTCGGATCCGCGCGAAGTGAACACCGCCTATACGCCCAGCTATTTCACCAGCGAGCTGACGCTGCAGGGCCAGATCGAGCATAATTTCGGCCCCGTGTCGCTGCAGGTGTCGGGCCAGTATCAGAAGATCAAGCTCGACGCGTCGCAGGACTATAACAGCAATATCGGCAACCGGGCGCTCTACGCGGGCGGCCTCGCGACGTTGCAGGCGGCGGCGAACGGAGCATTGGGTCCGGCGCTCCAGGCCTATTTCCGGCCCGTCGCCACGGCGATCATCCCCAATGGCCCGACCGGCCAGCTTTGCACGTCGCTGGCCGAAGAAAGCGGCTATGGCAGCTTTGGCGGCAACAAGATTTGTAGCGATCAGTCGCTGCAGTTCGACCGGTCGAACCAGTATAACAGCAGCTGGTCGGTCGAAGGCATCCTGTCGAGCGACCTCGACGGGCCGTTCAACTTCCTGGTCGGCGGCATCTATGCCGATTATCACCTGACCGAGAACAGCTATTATGTGAACGCCTTCCCGATCGACTATCTGACCGGGGTGCTGGGCGCGTTCACCGCGGCGGCCAATCCGCCGGCGGCGGGCGGTCCGCTGCCGCCGTCGTTCCTCGCCACGCCCTTTTTCCGCAACAACACCGACGATTTGAAGATCACGTCATACGGGCTGTTCGGCGAAGCCTATTTCGAGTTCAGCGACCGGCTGAAGCTGACCGCCGGCCTGCGCTACAACAACGACAAGAAGAGCGTGAGGGCGCGGTCGACGCTGGCAAGCTTCCTTGCACCGCACGGCGGAACGGGTAGTGTCTTTGACTCGCCCTTTGTCGGATCGTTCGACGCCGACCCCGGAACGCCCGGCAACCAGATCATCCAGGAACGCAGCGTCAAATTCAACAAGCTGACCGGTCGCGCGGTACTCGACTTCAAGATCACCGATGACAATCTGATCTATGCGTCCTACTCGCGCGGCTATAAATCGGGCGGCATCAACCCGCCGCTGCAGCCGATTTTCGCGGTGCCCGAATCGTTCAAGCCCGAACAGGTCGACGCGTTCGAAATCGGGTCGAAGAACAGCTTCGGCAACGGCGCGCTCCAACTGAACCTGACCGCCTTCTACTATAAATATAAGGATCTGCAGCTCAGCAAGATCGTCGCCCGCACCGCGGTCAACGACAATGTCAGCGCCGATATCTATGGCTTCGAAGCTGAAGCCATTGTGCGGCCCGACCCCGACGTGGTGGTCAATCTGGGCTTCAGCTACCTGCACAGCAAGGTCTCCGAAGACAAGCTCACCAGCAACCCGCGCGACTTTGGCGGTGGCCGCTCCGATGCGGTGATCATCAAGGACATCACTAACGCGGCGAACTGCGCGGTGGGTTCGAGAACGGGCAATGTTGCCGGGGTCAACGCCTTCGTGAACGGGGTCCAGCAGGTCATCAACGGCGGCTTTGTGCCGGGCGTCGCCGCCGGTGCCGGCCTGCGCCCGACAACCGCTTTCCCGAGCGATGGCGGGATTGCTTCGACCGGCGCCTTCAGCATCTGTGGGGTGATGGAAGCCGCAGCTGCCGGGGCGTTCGCAGCGGCGGGTCTGAATCCGGCCAATTTCGGCGGAATCGAATATTTCTCCGCCGGTATTCCGGTCAACATCAAGGGCAACCAGTTGCCGCAGGCGCCGAACTACAAGTTCAGCGCGGGCATCCAGTACACCGCGCGTCTCGGCGGCGGCGACATGACGCTCGTCCCGCGCGTCGACCTGGCCTATACCGGCGAAAGCTATGGCAACATCTTCAACGGCAATGTGAACAAGATCAAAGGCTATGCCCAGGTCAATGCCCAGCTACAGCTGAACGGCCCCGACGAAAAATGGTATGTGCGGGGCTTCATCCAGAACGTCTTCGACGCCAACAGCGTCACCGGTCTGTACGTCACCGACCAGTCGTCGGGCAACTACACCAATATCTTCACCCTCGAACCGCGCCGCTACGGCATCGCGGCGGGCGTGAAGTTCTAAGCTTCCCCGGCGGCAGCGCCGAAAAGAAGACCCGGCCTCTCGGCG
>NZ_DATFFD010000283.1:0-10074 GCF_035250425.1 Sphingopyxis sp. | reverse complement strand
CCAGGCGAGGCGCGCCTGCGAGGGCAGCGTGGGCAGGTCGGTCGCACCGCGCTTCGCCGCCAGCCGGCCGAGCTGTTCGGCCTGCGGCAAATGCGGTGAACGCGCGAGGATCGGCATGATGTCGGCAACTTCGGCGCGCGGGCTGTTCGGCGCGGTGAGCAGTTCGGCGCGCAGGAAATCGTTGAGCGGGCTATTGTCGGCGCCATCGAGCAGGGATTTGGCATCGGCCCAGCGCTGGCCCCGGATCGCGGTGAGCACCTGCGTGTAAAGCTGTTTCTGTTTCGACGACAGGATGTCGGGCACCGTTTGGGGTGCAGACACGATGTCGCGGTTGCCGGAATCGGCGGCGAACGCCGTTGCGGAAATCGAGGAAATCGCCAGAACGGCGCATGAAATCATGGTTTTGGTCATATTCTGCATCCGTCAACGTCCCCGGTTGAACAGTTTCAGGCTATCCCAGGCTGCCGCTTTCTGAGCGGGCCGAGCCAGCAGCATCGCGGGATGCGCTACAGCCACGGCCTCCATCTTGCCGCCATCTTGGTTAATATCGAGTAACTTTCCGCGCGCGTCGGGCAGCGGCAAGCGGGCGGCCATGCGGACGATATCGCTGCCGATCAGCAGCAAACGTCCCGGTTTCGCCAGTCGCAAGTGATGCCAAAGCAGCCGGTCGAGCTCGGCGGCATCTTCGCCGTCGCAGCGGCCGCCGGCGGGGCGCGTCACCGCGAGGCTGGCGACATAGCAACCGCCACGCGCCATTCCGATCGCCTGCAACATCGCGTCGAGCAGCTTGCCCGCCGGGCCCGCAAAGAGCGTGCCGTCGCGCTGGTCGTCGATTTCGGGCCATGCGGTGAGCAGCATCAGCGGCGCGCCCGCTTCACCGGCAGGGAGCACCCGGCGCGCGTCCCACTGGCTGCCCGGCACATCGTCGGCCGTCGCAAGCCAGTTCTGAAATTCGGTCCAATCGTCCGGAAACACGACCGGACCCTTGGGTTCGGCCGCCTCGGGCGTCTCCTGCCGCTGGAGCGCAGCGGGAAGCGGGGGCAGTTCGGGCTCGGCGTTGACGACGCGTTTCGGCTTGGGCGCCGCAGCGTCATTTGCGGGCGGCGTGACGAGCCAGCCCGCCGGCTGCTCGCCGACGAGCGCATCGACCCCCGCCAGCGACCACCAGTCGCAAGTGCTTTGTGCCAGTAACGCTGAATATGACCCACCCATCGATTTACACCAAACAGGTGGTTGACGGACCCGTCAATTGGCGGGCATCGCATTTCGTGACAGAATGAGCGCGGGACACGATGAATGATCCCGTGCGGGGACGGCAGAAAGGTATTTGCGGTGAGCGAACGGGAATCGATGCCCTATGACGTGGTCATCGTTGGCGCGGGGCCGGCGGGGCTTTCGGCGGCGATCCGCCTCAAACAACTGGCGAATGACGCGGGCAGCGAATTGTCGGTGTGCATCCTCGAAAAGGGGTCCGAGGTCGGCGCGCACATCCTTTCGGGGGCGGTGATCGATCCCAAATCGCTCGACGAGCTGCTTCCCGAATGGCGCACGCAGGGCTGCCCGCTTGCCGAAGTTCCCGTGAACGACAATCAGCACTGGGTGCTCACGAAGACGAAAAAGTTCGGCCTCCCCGAATTCATCTCGCCCGGTTTCATGCACAACAAGGGCACCTATACCGGCAGCCTTGGCAATCTTTGCCGCTGGCTCGCCGAACAGGCCGAAATGCTGGGCGTTGAAATCTTCCCCGGCTTTCCCGCTGCGGAGATTCTCTACAACGAGGATGGATCGGTCAAAGGCGTCGCGACGGGCGACATGGGCGTCGCGCGCGACGGCAGCCACAAGGGCGATTATGCGCCGGGCCTCGAACTCCATGCGAAATACACCTTCTTCGCCGAAGGCGTGCGCGGCCACCTGACCAAGATGATCAAGCCGCAGTTCGCGCTCGACGCCGATTGCGAACCGCAGGTCTATGGCCTCGGCGTCAAGGAACTGTGGGACATCAAGCCCGAGAACCACGCAGCGGGCCGCGTGATCCACACGCAGGGCTGGCCGCTCGACCAGAACGCCAATGGCGGCGGCTTCCTCTATCATCAGGCGAACGGGCAGGTCGCATTGGGCTTTGTGACCTGGCTCAACTATCGCAACCCGCACATTTCTCCGTTCCAGGAGATGCAGAAGTGGAAGACGCATCCTGAAATCGCGAAGATCCTCAAGGGCGGCAAGCGTGTGTCCTATGGCGCGCGCGCGATCAGCGACGGCGGCCTGCAGTCGGTGCCGAAGCTGGCTTTTCCGGGCGGCGCGCTGATCGGCGATACCGCCGGTTTCCTGAACGTGCCGCGCATCAAGGGCACGCATACCGCGATGAAGTCGGGCATGATGGCGGCCGAGGCGGCGTTCGCGGCGGTGACCGCGGGCCGCAGCAGCGACACGCTCGACGCCTATCAGACCGCCTTTGACGAGAGCTGGGTGAAGAAGGAACTCAGCGTCGTGCGCAACGTGTTGCCGCTCGTCGAGAAATATGGCGACCTGGCGGGAACGATCCTGTCGGGCATCACGATGTGGCTCGAAACGCTCAAGATCAAAGTCCCCTTCACGATGAAGCATCATCCGGACAATGAGAGCCTGTACCGGGCTGACATCATGCCGAAACTGGATTACCCCAAACCCGATGGCGTGCTGACCTTTGACCGCCTGTCGTCGGTGTTCGTTTCGAACACCAACCATGAGGAAGACCAGCCGGTCCATCTGCAACTCAAGGATCCGTCGATCCCGGTCGCGTATAATTTGCCGCTCTACGACGAGCCCGCGCAGCGTTATTGCCCGGCGGGGGTGTACGAGATTGTCGGCGAAGCCGAAGGTGATCCCAAATTCGTGATCAACGCGCAGAATTGCGTTCACTGCAAGACGTGCGATATCAAGGATCCGACCCAGAATATCAACTGGGTCACCCCCGAAGGCGGCGGAGGCCCCAATTACCCGAACATGTAAGCCCGCGCGCTTCTTTCTGATCGCCGCCGCGATTGCGGCGGCGGTTCCGGCGCACGCCGTCGACGATAATGGCGCCGCGCTCAACGCGCTCGTGCGGGCACGGCTGGCGGAAGAGAGCGGCGAGCCCGCCGCCGCGCTGTCGGCACTCACCACGGTTTCGAGCGTTGCGCCCGACCTGCCGGGTCTGCGCGGACGGATGCTCGAACAAGCGATCGAGGCGGGCGACCTGGTTGCCGCGCGCGCCGCCGCCCTGCGTTTATGGACCGCCGGCGACCGCCGTTTCGACGCACAACTGGTGCTGATGGTCGATGCGATGCGCCGGGCGGACTGGAAAGCCGCGCGCGATTATGCGGCGGGCCGGATCGACAAGGCCGGGGCCGACACGATCGCGCGGCTGATCCTGCCCACGGTGAACGCCTGGATCGATGTCGGTGCGCGCGAAAAGCAACCCGAACGGCATCTGCAGGCGGTGAACAGCCGCACGCGTCCCGAACCGGCGCTGACGCTGCAGGTCGCGCTCGTCCAGATCGCGACCAAACGCACCGGCGAGGCGGCGACGCTGACCGACGGCGTCACGCTGACCGACCGGACAAGCCAGCTCGTCGGCCTGCGGCTTGCGGCGACGCTCGAGCGGGCTGGCTCGCGCGATGTGGCGCAGCGGCTGCGCGGGCGGATCGCGCTCGCGTCAGGGCAGCGCGAGGATCCGATGCTGTTGCTGCCCGACCAACCCGTTACGACGCCGCAGGCGGGTGTGGCGCAATGGCTTGGCCTGCTCGCTGACGGCCTGGCGCGGACGCCGGGCGGCAGCGCGAAGCTGCCCTTGCTGTTCGCGCGCGCCGCCTATTGGCTCAACGATGAGGATCTGGCGGTGCGCACGACGCTTGTCGAGGCGCTCGATCGCAATGGACAGCGGGGCGATGCCATGGCGCTGCTCGAAACCGGGCGCGCGCCGCTCCCGCCGGTTCTCGCGATGCGGCGCGCCGAATTGATGGCCGACGCCGGTGACCTGCCCGGTGCGGCCAAGCTGGCCGAGGCCGCGGCGGCCGGCACTGACGCGCGCAGCATGCTCGTCCGCCTTGCCGATATCGCGCGGCGATCGGGCGATCCGGCGGCGGCGGCACGCGCCTATGAGCGCCTCGAAGCGTCACTGGGAAACAGCGCGGGCGACAATATGCTCCGCGGCACGTTGCTGATCGCACGCGCCGAACTGTTGCTGCAGGAAGGGCAGTGGGATGCGGCGGCGCCTTTGATGGAACGCGCCGTCGCGCTGAGGCCCGACGATGCCTCGATCCTCAACTTCGCCGGCTATTCGGCGCTCGAACGGCGCAAGGATGTCAAACAGTCGCTCGCGCGGATCGAGGCGGCCTGGGCGCAGGAGCCGCAGAATGCGAGCATCGCCGACTCGCTCGGCTGGGCCTATTTCCTGACCGGTCGTACCGACGACGCGGTGAAGCTGCTCGAAAAGGCGCAGCTCGGCGAACCCGGGAATGCCGTGATCGTCGAGCATTTGGGCGACGCCTATTGGAAGGCCGGGCAGAAGTTTCAGGCGCGCTACAATTGGCGCGCGGCCGCGCTGCTCGCCGACGCCGAAATGGCGACGCGACTGGAGGCGAAGCTGCGCGACGGGCTGACCCCCGCCAACACCGCACCGTGACCGCGTTTCGCGAGACGGGCTGGGCCAAGATCAACCTCGCACTCCATGTCAGGGGGCGCCGGGCGGACGGCTATCATGCGATCGAGACGCTGTTCGCCTTTGTGGGCGACGGCGACGCGATCGCCGCCGAGTTCGCCGATACCGATGCGCTGGCGATCGACGGGGAATTCGCCGACGGGCTGAGCGCGGGCGGCGACAATCTGGTGATGAAGGTGCTCGCATCGCTGCGCGGCCGCTATGGCGCCGATCGGGTGCCGCCGCTTGCCGTGACGCTGACGAAGCGGCTGCCGGTGGCGGCGGGGATCGGCGGCGGGTCGGCCGACGCAGCCGCGATGGCGCGGCTGATCCGGGCGCATTTCCTGCCCGAGCTGAATGATGCGACGCTGGCGCGGCTCGTCGGCCCGCTCGGCGCCGACGTCGCCGCCTGTGTGGCGAGCACGACCTGTCTCGGTGTCGGCGTCGGGGAAGAATTGAGCGCCGTGCCCGAGTTGCAGCTTGGCGGAACGCCGGTGCTGCTCGTCAACCCGCGCCAGCCGGTCGCGACGGGGCCGGTTTTTGCGGCGTGGGACGGGATCGATCGCGGGCCGCTGTTCACCGGCGCCGACCTGCGCGCCGGGTTGTTCGGCGCGCGCAACGATCTGCAGCGTCCGGCGATCGCGCAGTGCCCGGCGATTGCCGACATATTGCTCGAACTTGGCGGCCTGCGTCCATGGCTCGCGCGCATGTCGGGGTCCGGCGCGACCTGTTTTGCGCTGTTCGATGCGGCCGCCGGGCGCGACGCGGCGGCGGCGCTGCTGGCCGAACGGCATCCGGGCTGGTGGTCGATGGCGGGGACATTGCGATGAGCGAAGCGTGGCGGCAGATCGGGGAAGCGCGGGCGGGCGGCATCTTGCTGATCGCCGATCATGCCTCGGCCTATGTGCCTGGCGACGTCGATCTCGGCATCGATCCCGCGCTGCTGACCAATCATATCGCGATCGACATCGGCGTCGCCGAAGTTGCGGCTCTGCTCGTCGAGAGCGGCGCGGTCGATGCGGCGATCCTTGGCGGTGTGTCACGGCTCGTCGTCGACTGCAATCGCGAAGAGGATGCGCCGGGGGTGCTTCCGATCGCGAGCGACGGGCATGCGGTGCCGGGCAATGCGCTCGACGACGCGGGGCGCGAGGTCCGGCTGGCACGCTTTTTCCGCCCCTATCATGCGCATATCGCCGCGACGATCGCCGCGCAGCGCCCGGCGATGATCCTGTCGCTGCACAGCTTCACGCCGTCGCTCGCGGCGCATCCCGACCAGGCGCGGCCGTGGCACGTCGGGGTGCTCTACAATGAGGACGATCGGCTAGCGGCGGCGGCGATTGCGGCTTTGGAAGCCGAAGGCATGATCGTCGGCGACCAGCAGCCCTATTCGGGCAAGCTGCTCAACGCGACGATGAACCGCCACGCCGAGGCGAACGGGATTCCCTATGTCGGGATCGAGATGCGGCAGGATCTCGCCGGCGATCCGGCGGGGCAGGCACTGTTTGCGGAGCGGCTTTCTCGCATGTGCAGCAAAGTTGCATTGAATCTGGCCAAATAGGCGTGTAGAGGCGCGTCTCTTCGCTTATTTTTGAAATAAAATTATCAGGATTGTTTGAAATGCCTTCATATCGTTCGCGCACTACCACCCACGGCCGCAACATGGCGGGCGCGCGCGGCCTCTGGCGCGCGACGGGGATGAAGGACAGCGACTTCGGCAAGCCGATCATCGCGGTGGTCAACAGCTTCACCCAGTTCGTGCCCGGCCATGTCCACCTGAAGGATCTCGGCCAGATGGTTGCGCGCGAGATCGAAGCATCGGGCGGCGTCGCCAAGGAATTCAACACGATCGCGGTCGATGACGGGATCG
Source organism: Sphingopyxis sp. (assembly GCF_035250425.1). Classification (GTDB taxonomy): domain Bacteria; phylum Pseudomonadota; class Alphaproteobacteria; order Sphingomonadales; family Sphingomonadaceae; genus Sphingopyxis. Next base: position 3,550 of record NZ_DATFFD010000283.1, on the reverse strand, counting down.
CGATGGGGCACGACGGCATGCTCTATTCGCTGCCGTCGCGCGACCTGATCGCGGATTCGGTCGAATATATGGTCAACGCGCATTGCGCCGACGCGATGGTGTGCATTTCGAACTGCGACAAGATCACGCCGGGCATGCTGATGGCGGCGCTCAGGATCAACATCCCCGTTGTCTTTGTGTCGGGCGGGCCGATGGAGGCGGGGAAGGTCGTGCTGAAGGGCAAGGAGATCGCGCTCGATCTGGTCGACGCGATGGTCGCCGCCGCCGACGAGAAATATACCGATGCCGAGGTCACCGAGATCGAGCAAGCGGCGTGCCCGACCTGCGGTTCGTGCTCGGGCATGTTCACCGCCAATTCGATGAATTGCCTGACCGAAGCGCTGGGGCTGTCGTTGCCGGGCAATGGTTCGACGCTCGCGACGCACGCCGACCGCAAGGAGCTGTTCCTGCGCGCCGGGCGCATCGCCGTCGAGATGTGCAAGCGCCATTATGAGGAAGACGATGACAGCGTGCTGCCGCGCAATATCGCGACCTTCGAGGCGTTCGAGAATGCGATGAGCCTCGACATCGCGATGGGTGGGTCGACCAACACCGTGCTCCACCTGCTCGCCGCCGCGTTCGAGGCGGGGGTCGATTTCACGATGGACGACATCGACCGACTCTCGCGCCGCGTACCGTGCCTGTCGAAGGTCGCGCCGGCGAAATCGGACGTCCATATGGAGGACGTCCACCGCGCCGGCGGGATCATGGCGATCCTCGGCCAGCTCGAACGCGCGGGACTGCTCCACGCGCATCTGCCCACAGTACACAGCGCAACGCTGGGCGATGCGCTCAACAAGTGGGATATTTCGAGGACGAACGATCCCGCTGTGCAGAAATTCTTCATGGCGGCGCCGGGCGGCGTACCGACGCAGGTGGCGTTCAGCCAGGACCGGCGCTGGGACTCGCTCGACCTCGACCGCGAAGCTGGCGTGATCCGCTCGGCTGAACATGCGTTCAGCCAGGACGGCGGGCTGGCGGTGCTGTCGGGCAATATCGCGCGCGACGGCTGCATCGTGAAGACCGCGGGTGTCGACGAGAGCATCCTGAAATTCACAGGTCCGGCAAAGGTTTATGAAAGCCAGGACGCGGCGGTCGCGGGCATCCTGACCGGGCAAGTCGAGGCGGGCGACGTCGTCGTCATCCGCTACGAAGGACCCAAGGGCGGGCCGGGCATGCAGGAAATGCTCTATCCGACGAGCTATCTGAAATCGAAGGGGCTCGGCGCCGCGTGCGCGCTGGTCACCGACGGGCGCTTTTCGGGCGGCACGTCGGGGCTGTCGATCGGCCACGCCTCACCCGAAGCCGCCGAAGGCGGAACGATCGGGCTGGTCGAAAATGGCGACCTGATCGAGATCGACATCCCGAAGCGCACGATCAACCTGATGGTCGCGGACAACACCCTCGCCGACCGCCGCGCGGCGATGGAGGCGAAGGGCGATGCCGCATGGCAGCCCGCGAAGCCGCGCCCGCGCAAGGTTTCGGTAGCACTTCAGGCCTATGCCGCGATGACGACGAGCGCTGCGCGCGGCGCGGTGCGCGACCTGTCGCAGTTGAAGGGCAAGGGATGAGAAGACTCGGGGGGGTATTGCTGGCGCTGATTGCACTTGCGGGCTGCAATCGCACATCCGATAACAGCGACCTTGCCGAGGCCGAGGCGCGCGGATCGCGCGAGGCGGCCGAGAACGGCCGCATCGAATGCGCGCTCGAAGGCGCCAAATTGTTCGACCGCACCTGCACCGTCGAGGAAATGAGCGGCGAGGACGGCGCGGTTCTTGTCGTCGGGCGCAGCAACGTCGGTTATCGCCGTCTGCAGATCACGACCGACGGACGCGGTTTGGTGTCGGCCGATGGCGCCGAACCCGCGAAGGTGAGCATCGTCGGCGACAATGTCATCGAGGTCGCGATCGGCAACGACCGCTATCGCCTACCCGCGAACACCGGCGCGAAGTAGTCGCTTTCGCCCGATCGTGATAGGGCAGGGGTCATGTCCGTTCCCGCCGATGCCCCGATCCTGACCGCCAAGGCGATGCGCGAGGCCGAGGCCGCGTGCGCGATCCAGGGCACGTCGCTGGCCGAGCTGATGGAGCTTGCGGGTGCGGCGGTCGCCGACACCGCGTGGCGAATGGCAGCGGGCGCACCGATCCTGATCCTGTGCGGACCCGGCAACAATGGCGGCGACGGCTATGTCGCGGCGCGCTTGCTCGCAGAGCGGGGCGCCCCGGTGCGCGTAGCCGCGCTGGCCGATCCCACAACCGATCTGGCGAAGGCTGCGCGGGCAGGGTGGAACGGGCCTGTCGAGCCGCTGAACGGCCGCCTTGCGCCTGCACCCCTGATTGTCGACGCGCTGTTCGGCGTTGGGCTGTCGCGTCCGATCCCGGACGGGCTGGCCATAATTCTTCGCCATTTTTCCGACCGGCGAATCCTGGCGGTCGACCTTCCAAGCGGGATAGAGAGCGATGGCGCCCAGGACTGGACCCCGCCCCTCGCCGCCGATGTGACGCTGGCGCTGGGGGCGTTGAAGCCCGCGCATGTCCTGTTGCCGACCGCACCGGGTTGCGGGCGCGTCCTGCTCGCACCCATCGGCATATCGGCGAGCAAGGCGATGCGCAGCTTGCCCCCGCCGCGGACGCCCACACCCGATATGACGGCCCACAAGTTCACGCGCGGCATGGTGCTGGTCTTCGCCGGGCCGATGCGCGGCGCCGCCGGACTGACCGCAGCGGCGGCGCAGCGCGCGGGCGCCGGCTATGTCGTGCTCAACGGCGCCGAGCGCGCGCCCTTTTCGGCGATCATTACCGAAAGCGACGAAAAATTCGGCCAGCGGCTGGGTGATCCGCGCGTCGGCGCGGTCGTGATCGGACCGGGATTTCCGGCAGGCGACGAATTGCTGTTCGATGTCGAGGCGGCGCTCGATTCGGGCAAGCCGCTCGTGCTCGACGCTGCCGCGATCGATGCCGCGTTGCCGCGCCTGTCCGAAACGCCGCGCAAGGCGATCCTGACCCCGCATCAGGGCGAGTTCGCGCGCGCTTTTCCGCAGCTTTACGGCAGCAAGATCGACCGTGCCAAAGCGGCTGCGGTGCGGACGCAGGCCGTGGTGATCTACAAGGGCGCCGACACCATCATCGCCGCGCCCGATGGCCGTGTTGCCGCCGCCTGGCCGGGCAGCCCCTGGCTCGCGACGGCGGGGACGGGCGATGTGCTTGCGGGCGCGTGCGGTGCGATGCTCGCGCGCGGCGGGGATGCCTTCGATGCCGCGGTCGCTGCGGTGGGCTGGCATATCGCGCAGGCGGCGCGTATAGGCCCCGGCCTTGTCGCCGACGATCTGGTTAGGGAATGAAATGACTGAAGCTGCGCTGATCGAGCGCATTGCCGCGCGCGGTGATGGCGTGACGGGCGACGGCCGCCATGTGGCGGGCGGCGTGCCGGGCGACCGCGTCCGCGACGACGGGATCATCATTCCGGGTCCCAACCGCACCGATCCCGTGTGCCGTCATTTCGGCAAATGCGG
>NZ_DATFFD010000282.1:0-17386 GCF_035250425.1 Sphingopyxis sp. | reverse complement strand
CGGCGGTCGGCGGCGGCGGGCCAGCGGGCTTTCATCGCAGCGCGCGCGGCGTGGAGCGCTGCGGCGAGCGCGCCGAGGCGGGCGGGAAGCAACGCCTCGATCCGCTGGCGCACCGCTTTGGCGAGGCCGGCCGAGGCGCCGGCGGTGCCGATCGCGATCGTCACCGGTGCGCGGTCGACGATCGCGGGGGTGGTGAAATCGCAAAGGCCGGGGCGGTCGACGACATTGACGAGCAGACCGCGGGCGCGGAGTGCCTGCGCCGCGGCGCGTGCCTCGTCTTCGTCGTCCAACGCGACGAAGGCAATCGTCGCGCCCTCCTCCCACGCCGGGACGATCCGTCCGCCCGCGCGCACGATCAGCCGCGCCTTGGCATCGGCCGCCTCCCCCTCCCCGACCAGCACGGCCGTGCGGCCGCGAAGGTTCAGGAAGATGGGAAGCTGGTGCATGAGTGTTACCTATAACGTCATTGCGAGCGAAGCGAAGCAATCCAGAGCGGTTTATGCCTACTCTGGATTGCCGCGTCGCTTCGCTCCTCGCAATGACGAGATTGTCAGTCGATCCAGTCGGGGACGCGCTCGGCGGCCATGATCGTTCCCGCGGCGATGCGGTCGGCGACGACGGCATAACGGTCACCATCGACGAGCACCTCGGGAACGAGGCTGCGGCTGTTGTAGGTCGACGCCATCGTCGCGCCATAAGCCCCCGCGCTGCAGAAGACCGCGAGGTCGCCCGGCTCGACCTTGTCGATCAGCCGGTCGCGCGCAAAGGTGTCGCCGGTTTCGCACACCGGGCCGACGATCGAGGCGGTCATCGTCTCGCCCGACGGCTTCACCGCGACGAAATCATGCCACGCGTCATAGAGCGCGGGCCGGGCAAGGTCGTTCATCGCCGCATCGACGATGACGAAGGGGTGCGTTGCGCCGGGTTTCACCCACAAAGTCTCGGTCAGCAAAACCCCCGAATTGCCCGCGATGACACGGCCGGGCTCGAACATCAGCGTGACGTCCCAATCGCGCGTGACCCGCGCGACCATCGCGCCATAATCGGCGGGCGACGGCGGAATGATATTGTCGCCCGCCCGGTACGGCACGCCAAGCCCGCCGCCGAGGTCGACATGCGTGATGCTGTGCCCCGCGGCGCGCAGGTCGGCGACGAGCTCGCCGACGCGCTGGAACGCCGCCTCGAACGGGGCGAGGCTGGTGAGCTGGCTGCCGATATGGACCGCGACGCCGCGCATGTTGAGCCCCGGCAGCGCCGACAGCCGCGCGAAAATTTCGGGCGCGCTGTCGATGCCGACGCCGAACTTGTTCTCGGCCTTGCCGGTCGAGATTTTGGCATGCGTGCCCGCGTCGACGTCGGGATTGACGCGCAGCACCGCGGGCGCGGTCATTTCCTTGGCGGCCGCGATTTCGGCGAGGGCGACGCCCTCGGGCTCATGCTCGATGTTGAACTGGCCGATGCCGCGGTCGAGCCCCTGCGCCAGTTCGGCGCGCGTCTTGCCCACGCCCGAAAAGACGATGTCCTCGGGCGCCATGCCCGCCGCGAGCGCGCGTTCGAGCTCGCCGCCCGACACGACGTCGGCGCCATAGCCCTGCCGCGCAAGGACGCGCAGCACGCCGAGGTTGGGGTTGCTCTTGATCGCAAAGGCCAGATGCTTCTTCGGCACATCCTTGAGCCCGTCGCGAAACGCCTGCGCATGGCGCTCCAGCGTCGCGCGCGAATAGACGTAGACGGGGGTGCCGATTTCCTCGGCGATGCGCGGCAGCGGAATGTCCTCGGCGTGCATCACGCCGTCACGAAATTCAAAATGATTCATTGAAACAAGTCCTGATTATCTTTTTCCGTTCGCATCGAGCCCTTCGACTGCCTTGCAGGCGCTCAGGATAAACTTCAATCTTCGATTGAAGTCGAGATGCCTCGAAGGGCAGCGCCACGCGGATGGGTGTCTCGACTTCGCTCGACACGAACGGATAGGTAAGTTTGGTTTTGATCAGCCCGGAGGCGGCAAGTCAAAATCGTCGGGTTCGCGTTGTTCGGACCGTTTGAGAAGTTCGTCGCTGCGCGCGGGCCGGGCCTGCGCGTCGGGCGTCGTAAGCTCCTCTGTCGTCGGGGCGCGGGTCGCGCCAACGGGAATCACCGGTGCAGGCTGGCCCGCCACGGGCTTCAGATCTTCCTTGCTGCCGCACGCGCCGAGCAGCGCGGTCGCAGCGAACGTCATGGTGATGAGGCGCTTGGTCGCCATCAAATCACTCCTTCGAGCGCCGCGCGGGCCGCGGCGATGGCTTGCCTTACCCGTTCAGGCGCCGTGCCGCCATAGCTGGTGCGGCTGGCGACCGACGCCTCGACGGTCAGCGCCGCCAATACCTCGGGCGTGACCGCGGCATGGATCGCCGCAGCGTCCGCAGCAGGCAGCGCCGACAGCTCGACACCCAATTCCTCGGCGCGCTTCACGCACGAGCCGACGACATGGTGCGCCTCGCGGAACGGCAGGCCGTTCTCGCGCACGAGCCAGTCGGCGAGGTCGGTCGCGGTCGAATAGCCCGAGGCGGCGAGCGCGCGCATGCGGCCGGTACGGAAAGTCAGCGTTTCGACCATGCCGGTCATCGCCGCGAGCGACAGCGCGAGCGCGTCGAAAGCGCCGAAGACGGTTTCCTTGTCGTCCTGCAGATCCTTCGAATAGGTGAGCGGCAGACCCTTCACGATCACGGCGAGCCGCTGGAATGCGCCGAGCAGCAGGCCCGCGCGGCCACGCACCAGTTCGGCGGCGTCGGGGTTGCGCTTTTGCGGCATGATCGAGCTGCCCGTCGACCAGGCATCGGGCAAGCTGATGAAGCCGAAGGGCTGGCTGGCCCAGATCACGATTTCCTCGGCGAGGCGCGACAGGTGGATCGCGGCGATCGACGCCGAGGCGCAAAATTCGAGCGCGAAGTCGCGGTCGGATACGGCGTCGATGCTGTTCGCCATCGGGCGGTCGAAATCCAGCGCGGCCGCGGTCGCGTGGCGGTCGATAGGAAAGCCGGTGCCCGCCAGCGCGGCGGCGCCGAGCGGCGATTCGTTGAGGCGGCGGCGTGCGTCGGCAAAACGGCTGCGGTCGCGGCCGAGCATCTCGACATAGGCGAGGAGGTGATGGCCGAGCGTCACCGGCTGCGCGACCTGGAGGTGCGTGAAGCCGGGCATGATGCTGTCCGCATGCTCGTCGGCGCGCGCGAGGAGCGCGGTCTGGATCGCGGCCAGCCCGGCGTCGATGCGCTCGCACGCCGTGCGCGTCCACAGGCGGAAATCGGTCGCGACCTGGTCGTTGCGCGAGCGCGCGGTGTGAAGCCGTCCGGCGGCTTCGCCGACCAGCTCCTTCAACCGCGATTCGACGGTCATATGGATGTCTTCGAGCGCGAGGTCGACGGGAACGCCATCGCGCGCGAACTCGTCGGCGATCTGCGCGAGCCCGCGGTCGATTTGAACCGCATCGTCGGCGCCGATGATTCCCGCGGCGCCGAGCATCGCGGCGTGCGCCCGGCTCGCGGCGATATCTTCTTCCCACAATCGCTTGTCGACGGGGATCGAGGCGTTAATCTCTTGCATGATCGCCGCGGGTCCGCCACCGAAGCGGCCGCCCCACATGCTGTTGCTGTCCGGAGTATCCGCCATTCGCCGCGTCCCAAACCCGTATCTTGCGATCCTCGCCGTGCTTCTGGCCGGATCAATCGCCGGCTGCGATAGGGAAAAGCAGCCGGACGGGCAAGCGGGGCAAGGCCAAGCAAATATTTCGGCGGGCCAAGCGAAGGGGCTGGGGCAGTTCGAACATATTGTCGACCGCAGTCACAAGAGCGAAGCGGCGCCGACCGTGACCTTTCGCGGCCCCGATGACGCCCCGGCGACGCTCGCCTCGTTTCGCGGGCGTCCGCTGCTCGTCAATCTGTGGGCGACCTGGTGCGCGCCGTGCGTCGCCGAAATGCCGACGCTCGACGCGCTGGCCGCGAAAAGCGGCGAGCGCATGACGGTGATTGCCGTCGCGCAGGATGTGCAGGGCGCCGAAATCGTCGACCCGTGGTTCCAGAAGGCGGGACTGAAGGCGTTGCAGCCCTATATCGACCCCGAAAACGGCCTGCTCGACGCGGCGAACAGCGCGCTGCCGACGAGCATCTATTATGACGCCGCGGGGCGCGAATTGTGGCGCGTTGTGGGTGCAATCGATTGGCAGGGGGCCGAAGCGAAGGCGCTGCTGGCCGAGGGTGCTTCCTAACCCAAATTGCGCTAAATTTCGTCATTCCCGCGAAAGCGGGAACCCAGTTGCGACGGTTGCTCGCTGGGTTCCCGCTTTCGCGGGAATGACGGTTAAACAAACAAGAATGGGCGGATGCCCCATGACACCCGCCCCTCCCTGCGACCCAGAGCAAGGCTCCGGGGAACTCGACAGGGCTTAGCCGCCGACCGTCACGCGACCGGTGCGATAGCCCTTCGCGCGCATTTCCTTCACATAATCCTTGTCGGCGTCGATCACCTCGGTCTGCCATTCGTCCCACGCATCCCAGCGATCCTCGCGGTCGGTCGCATGGCGAAGGTCGCTGGTCAGCTCCTTTTCCGCCTCCAATATGTCGGCCTTGTAATTATACCATTGCTGGTTGACGACGCCCGCGATCGGCGAGGTGCGGATGTGCGGCGCCTCGAAACCCGGCGGCATCGCACCATAGGGAACGGCAGCGCCGGCCGCCGTTGCGGGCAGCGCCATCATTGCGGCGAGGGTGGTCCATTTTTTCATCGTCCATCTCCTGATTGCCCGCAGGTTGCGAGGCGGTCGGGGAGTCAACGAAGCAGGTCGCGCTTTTATTCCCGGCCGAACGCCGAAATGTTACAAGCCGCGGCGGAAACGCTCATCCGGGGTGCGCTTCGTCGCCGACAGCGGAGCGAAGGAGGCCGCGGAAAACCTCCTGCGCGCTGCGTTTTCCCTGCGTCACGTCATACACATCGCGCGCGATCGGCATGTCGAGGCCGTGCTTTTCGGCGAGGGCGATGACGGTCGGCGCGCTCTTCACCCCTTCGGCGACCATATTCATACTGGCGATGATTTCGTCGATCGGACGCCCCTTGCCGAGTTCGACCCCGACATGGCGGTTGCGCGACAAGGGGCTGGTGCAGGTCGCGATCAGGTCGCCCATGCCGGTGAGCCCCGCGAAGGTTTCGGGGCGCCCGCCCATCGCGACGCCCAGCCGCGTGATCTCGGCAAGCCCGCGCGTCATCAGCGCCGAGCGCGTGTTGTCGCCCGCGCCGAGCCCGTCGCCCATGCCGACCGCGATCGCGATGATATTCTTGAGCACACCGCCGAGTTCGCAGCCGAGCAGGTCGGTGTTGGTGTAGACGCGGAACAGCCCCGAATGGAACACCGGCTGGAGCGCGCGCACGACGATCTCGTCCTCCATCGAGAGCACGCTCGCCGCGGCCTGTCCGGTCATGATCTCGCGCGCAAGGTTCGGCCCGGTGAGCACGCCGACGGGGTGGCCGGGGAGCACCTCCTCGATCAGCTCGGTCATGCGTTTGCCCGAGGACAGCTCGAGCCCCTTGGTGAGGCTGATCACCGGCACCCACGGGCGAAGATGCGCGCGCGCCTCCTCGAGCACGGCGCGGAAGCTGTGCGACGGGACGCCCATGACGAGCACGTCGGCGCTCGCGACCACTTCGGCCATGTCATTCGTGGCGCGGAGGGTCGCCGGCAGCGCGATGCCGGGCAGATATTTGCGATTCTCGTGGATAGCGTTGATGTCATCGACGGTTTCGGCGTCGCGCGCCCACAGCGCGATCGGCGCATTGCGCGACACCAGCGCCGCCACCGTCGTCCCCCAGCTGCCGCCGCCCAGCAGACCCACTTTCAGGCGCATCTGTCTCTCCCCCTATTTTCGAAAGAGAGTGACGGGAGAATGGATGGTTGGCAAGGTCACGATCCTCCCCTTGGCGCAGCCAAGGGGAGGTGGCAGCGCGAAGCGCTGACGGAGGGGTAATGACGCGACGTCGAAACCCCTCCACCACGCCCTGCGGGCACGGTCCCCTACCCCGACGCTCCGCGATGGGGGGGGGGATCTAATGCTGGCTAAGAAAACCCTTCATCACCGCGGCGGTCGCCTTCGGATCCTCGATCATCGGGACATGGCCGACATGGTCGAAGATATGCGCGACGCTGCCGGCGATGCCCGCTTCGAGCACGGGGACGCAACTGACGTCGAGCAACTGGTCGTGGCGGCCCCAGATGATCAGCGTCGGCACCTTCACCTCGCCGAGCCGGTCGTTGAGCGGATGGTCGCGGCCTTCGGTGGCGATCACCCAGAAAATCATGTCGAGCTGGTCGCGATATTTGAGCGCGTCGGCATAAAGGACGGGCTTCAAACGCGACGGGATATAGGGCGGCTTGTGGACGACCATCGCCACCAGCCGGTCGGCATCCTCCAGATTGGCGAGGACGAGCGGGTTGTAGTCTTCGTTTGCCGCCTGTTTCTGAAGCGGGCTCTCGTTCGCGCCATTGACCCCCGCATTGTCGAGCAGGGTCAGGCTGGCGAGCGCGCCCGGATAGTCGATCGCGTAGCGCAGCGCGATCCAGCCGCCCATGCTGTTGCCGGCGACGTGCGGGTGCTGGAGCCCGAGCGTGTCGGCGAATGCCTTGAGCCGCGCGGTCTGCGCGTGAAGGTCATAGGCAAGGTCGGGATTGCGCTCATTCTCGCCGAACCCCGGCAGGTCGGGGGCGACGACATGATAATCGCGCGTCAGATAGGGCGCGATCATCGACCAATTATCCTTGTCGCCGGCAAAGCCGTGGACGAGGAGGAGGAGCGGTTTGGCCGGGTCGCCGCCTTCGAGATAGGGCCAGATGCGGCCGTCGACGGCGACGCTCTTCTGCACCATCCCGCCGCGGCGACGGAGCAAGGCGCGCCCGATCGCGACGAGGCGGCCGGGAAAAATGAAATATATCAGTATGAGCGCGATCAGCGGCGCGAAGATAAGGATGAGCAGGATTCGCATGTCGTCTCCTTAACCCCTTCCCTTCAGGGGAAGGGTTTGAAAAGGTCAGCGCTCTTCAACATGCGCATCGAACCAGCCGATCAGGTCGCCCAGCACCGCGTCGCGTTCGGGCTCGTTGTAGATTTCGTGGAACAGGCCGGGGTAGATTTTCAGCGCCTTGTCCGTCGACGCGACATTGGCGAAGAGATAGCGCGACCCCGCAGGCGCGGTCAGCCGGTCGGCCTCGCCATGCTGGATCAGGATCGGCAGCTTGATCTTTGGCGCGTCGGCCTGTGCGACCGCCATCGCGTCCATGAACTCCTTGCCGAGCCGGGCGCCGATCTTGCCGCCATAGACGAGCGGATCGGCCTGATAGGCGGCGACGACTTGCGGATCGCGGCTGACGCCGTTGGCATCGAGCGACAGCACGCCAAGGCGCGGGAAGAAGCGTGAAAGGAAACGGCTGATCCAGACGGTCAAGCGCGACGGCGGTTCCGCGGGCTGGATCGCCGGGCCGGAAAGCGCCGCCGCGACAAAGGCATTTTGCCGCTCGACGAGGAACAGCGTCGCGATCAGCCCGCCCATGCTGTGACCGAGCAGCAGGCGCGGCGTGTCGGCATGGTTGATTTCGACCAGTGTCAGGAGCTCGGCCATGCCGTCGAGAAAGGCCGAAAAGCGCGGCACATACCCGCCCTCGCCGTCCGAATTGCCGTGCCCCCAATGGTCGACGGCATAGATGGCATAGCCCGCGCCGGTCAGCCGCTTGGCGACATATTCGTAGCGCCCGGCATGCTCGGCATAACCATGCGCGAGCAGGACCACCGCGCGCGGGCGCCCGGCGGGCAGCCAGTGGGTGACATGGAGCCGCGCGCCGCCGGCGGCGGAACCGGCGGGCAGGATCACCGCGCCCGCCGCCACGGTCAGCGAACCGCCTTCTTCAGCGCGGCGCTGCGGTGGCCGGGGCCGTCGTCGCCCGTCTTGTCGATCTTCGCCAAGATCGCTTCGAGCGCGCGGCTGATCGCGGTCTGGGTGCGCACCATTTCGACCTTGGGCCACGCGGTGCGCTCGCCGGTGTCGATCAGTTCGTCGATGTCCTCCTGCGCCAGATCGGAGAGGATCTTCGCCGGCGACCAGAATTTCGGCGGGCGGATGATGTTGATGTCGCCGGTATAGTCCTGGTTGATCACCGAACGCGCCATATTGGCGAGGCTGTTGAGCGGCGGCACCCATTCGAGCGGTTTCTGGAAAATCACCATATTCGCGTTGAGCCACGCCTTGAAGGTCGCCATCGACGCATGTTGAATGGCCTCGATCGGCGCCATTTGCTTGCGCGTATCGGTCGCGAAGGGCAGCGCGATCGGGTTCGCCTGGCTGACGATATGATGGTTCACGCCATACAGCCGCTCGAGCCGCTTGGCCGGGATGTCGTGCGTCACCGACCCGTCGACCCAGCGCCGGTCGGGCTGGTAAGGAATACGTTCGCCCTTGTCGTCGCGCGCCATCAGCATCACCGGCGGGAAGACGCCGGGCACCGCGCACGACGCGAGCACCGCTTCGCGGATCAGCACATTCGGCGCCGTGATCGCGTTGAGCAGGCGCCCGTTCTGATGCTTTTCGGCCGGCGCGACCGAGACGTTGAGGTGGCGGCCGCTGATTTCATAGGCTTCCTGAAAGGTCAGGTCGGGGATCAGGTCGGCAAGGCGCTCGCGCACCTCGTCGGGCGCGAGGCGCCGCCCGTCGGAATCGCGGTCGGGGTTGGCGAGGCGTTCGCTTTCGAGGAAGGCGCCGATGTCGGCATTCTTGCGGGTGCAGACGACCGCGGCGACGATCGACCCGCCGCTCGCGCCCGACATGATCGCGGGCAACACGCCTTCTTCCCAGAGCGCCTTGACGACGCCGATATGGAAAAAGAGGAAACTGCCCGAACCCGAAAGCAGCAGCGCCGAGCGGCCGTAGCAATGCTGCGCGCGGCGGAAGAAGTCGCGTTTCTCCTCGCGGGTGATGCTGCGCGCGGCGGCGATCTTGCCCAATGAGGCGACAACCTCGGCGACATAATCCTCGACCAGCTTTTTCGTGCCGAAGCGCGCCTTCTGGTACAGCCGCTCGTGCCCCATGCCGTCAATATTGCCGTGGATGCCTTCGTTAAGGACGAAGAGCAGCCCCTGGACGTCGCCCGCCGCCGACAGTTTGCGCAGCTTTTCCAGCCGGGCGCGGATCGCCCTATAATCGAAATGCTTGCTTTCGTCGGCATCGCGCCACGCTTGCAGCCCCGATTTCCGGTCATGTTCGCGCGCCGCCTTGGCCCATGCAATATAGTCGGGCGCGGTCACCAGATCGCGGTCGGCGCTGAGCGTCGGGGTGAAAAGCATTCGGTAATCCTGCGAGAGCATGGTTATTTTTTCCGAGTCTTGCTGGTTGCGTTGCCTTTGGCAACTGTTTTGACGATGACATCCACCCTCGTCACCCCGGACTTGATCCGGGGTCCCGCTCGGCGACGGTGGAAAGCTGGACCCCGGATCAAGTCCGGGGTGACGAAGAAGGAGGCTTCTTCTTTCCCTTTGCCACGGCTTTCGGCTTCACTCTCGGTTTGGCCGCAGGTTTCGGGACGGGTTTCGCTTTCGCCCTGGGCTTGGCCGCGGGTTTCGGCTTTACCGTAGCGGCTTTCGCCTTCTCCGGCTTGGGCACCGCCGCCATCAGGTCGGCGAAGCTTTCGTCGATACACTCGCGGAAAAAGGCGATATCGGGCATCACCGCGCGCTCGGAAATGAGCGAGAAAGCGATCCGGCCATTGTAGCTGGGGGTCGCGACGAACAGCCCCATATTGTTCGCAAGCGGCGCCATACCGTGCTGTTGCACAAGCTGCGCGCCCGCGAGATAGAGCGGCACCTGCGCCCCCGGCACGTTCGAGATGAAGAGGTTGGTGCCGCGCACCGCGAAACGCTCGCTGGTGACAAGCCGCGCGACCGCCGCCATCGTCGCGCCCGGAATATGCTGTGACAGGTCGGTCATGATCCTTGCGCTGACCCCCGCCTTCGCCTCCTTCGCCTCGACCGTATAGTCGCGCACCGCCGCGAGCCGGGCGAGCGGATCGGCGATGTCGGTGCGGATCGGGACACTCATCGCCGACACCTGATTGCCCGGTTTCGACGCCCCCTTGCCTCCTGGGCCCGCGCCCTTTTCCTTGCCGCGCAAATTGATCGGCGCGACCGCGACGAGGCTGTCCTTGGGCAATTCGTTATGCTTCGCGAGATATTTGCGCAGCGCGCCGCCGACGGTGGTGAGGACAACATCGTTGACCGTCGCGCCGGGCACTTTCTTGCGGATCTCGGCAACGTCGGTCAGCGCGACCGTCGTCGCGTCGAACATCTTGTGCGGGCCGACGGGCACGTTGAAGCGCGTTTCGGGGACGCCGGCCGTCATCCCGCCTTCGGCAATCGACCGCCTCGCCGACGAGATGATCGCGGGCGACATTTTCATCAGCGCGTTCATGAATTTGACGGGCGACTGCATCGACGCCGACCAGGCGCGCGACAGCGTTTCGGCGCTCGACGGCGCCTTGCCCAGTTCCTCGACCGGCGGCGGTTCGGGGATCGCGGGCGTGCCCTTTGCGTCGATGTCGCTCATCGCGATGAAGGCGTGCGCGCCCGATGCGCCGTCGACCGCGGCGTGATGAACTCGGTGGAGCATCGCGAAGCTGCCCTTCGGGATGCCGGGAATGCGGTCGAGCCCCTCGATGATATAGATGTCCCAGAGCGGGCGGTTCATATCCATCGGTTTCGAGAACCAGCGCGCGACCGCGATGCAGAATTGCCGCCAGTCGCCGGGTTCGGGCAGGCGCGCGTGGCTCATATGCGCCTCGATATCGAAATGCTCGTCCTCGACCCAATAGGGATGGTCCATGTCGAACGGCAGGCGGTGGAGCCGGCGCTTGAACAAGGGCGAGGTGTCGACGCGGCTTTCAACGTGGCGGATGATATCCTTGAATCGCACGAAGCCGCCCGGCGCGGTCGAGGGGTCATAGATATAGACCCCCATGATGTGCGTCAGATTGTTCGCGGTCTGGGTATAGAGGAACTGGGCGTCCTGCGCGCTGAGCTGTTTGAGCATGTTAGGACCTATCCTCTGAAATCATGAAATAATTCGTCATTCCCGCGAAAGCGGGAACCCAGTTGCGACGTTTGCTCGCTGGGTTCCCGCTTTCGCGGGAATGACGAGGAGAGGTTAAACTCGTTCATCCCCAACTCCCGGCAATCGATCGGCGAGCGCCACGGTCGAGAGGCGCATCGTTTCCATCACATTGGCAAGGCCGCGCAGTTCGACCAACAGCGCGCGGCGCGCGGCGAGGTTGACCGGGGTAGCCTCCTCCGCGAGCCCCATGTGGCGCATCAGCGACAGGCCGTTGGCGAAGAGCAATTTGCCGATCGCCGCTTCGCTGCTGATCCGGCGGAGCAGATAGGCCTGCTTGCCTTCGGTGAGCGCCGCGTCGAGCAACGCCGGTTCGTCGACGACATCGCCGGGCTTGGCGCGCGCGAGCAGGTCGGCGACGACCGAATAGGCCTCGGCAAAGGGCAGCAATATCGCGTGACCGACGACCGGCTGGCAGCGCCGGATCAGCTGTGCGATGCCGCGGTCGCCGCTGGCGAGGCGGCGGTCCCAGACGGGATCGATGCGCGTCAGTTCGGCGGCGATCGCCGCGCGATGCTCGTCGCGGGGCGGATAGAAGAATTCGAATTTGAACAGGTCGCGGAGGCGATCGATCTTGACCCAGAAGGCGGCGGTCGCGTCGCCGCTGTCGCCATCGCGCAGTTCGAACAGCGCCAGTTCGATCATCGCACGGCCCAGAAAATGATGCGCGATGATGTTGCGGTAATAGCTCGCCATCGGATGCTTGGCGGGGTCGATCGAATAGACATTCTCGCTGCCCGCCTCGTAGCGCGTCAGCAGGCCGCTCTCGACGAGCGTGTCGACCGTCGTCGAGAGCGCGGTATCGTCGCCGCTTTCGAGTTCGCTGCTGAGCCGAATGTCGCGCGCGCGCGCCCAGCCGGTCACCGCGCCGATCGCGCCGAGCAGTTCGGCCGCGGTCGCGCCGCGCGGCGCCATGCCGAGCAAGATCAGGCACATCACCGAGGTGACCGTCAGCGGCGTCACGCGATTGGCCTCGACAGCAACCGCGAAGGCGATTGTTTCGAGCGCGCGCTTGTCGTCGGGGGCGGGCGCCTCGCCCACCACCACCGGATTGCCGATGTCCAAGCGGATGCGGCCCGAGGGTTCCTTGAGGCTCTTCATATAGCCGAGAAACCACGACAGGCTCTCGGGCTTCTTGTTCCGGCCGGTCTGTTCGGCGGCATATTCCTCGACGTCGCGGATCAGGTCGAAGCTGGTGACGAAGGGCACGAAATGCACATCGCGCGTCCCCGTCGCGTGCGCGGCGTCGAGGACATATTTCATCAGGCCATACTTCGGCGGCATCAATTTGCCGAGCCGCGAGCGCGTTCCCTCGAACGCCCAGCTCAGCGGGAAGCGCTTGGCGAGCAGCCACGCAATATAGTGGCGCAGCACGAGCTTGTAGACCGGCTGGTCCTGGAAGCTGCGGCGGATGAAGATCATCCCCGAGCGGCGGAAAAATTCGCCCATGACCGCGAAATCGAGATTGGCGCCGCCAAAGCTGTGCAGCATCGGCAGGTCGTTCTCATAGGCAAGCCGGCTGGGCGTCGCGCCGTCGATATAGGTTTTGTGGGTGAACAGGATCGCGGTCGGATGCTCGCGCAGGATCGACCGCAGCTTGGCAAGCTCCGCCGCGTCGATCTCCATTTCGGGGGCGTAGCCGCCGAACATCATGCGATCGAGCCGCGCGCGCAGATCGAGGAACAGTGCCGACGGCCGCGCGATGACCTCCTTCATCAGCGGCCGCGCCTCGCGAAAGAGGTCGGCAACCGGGCGTCCCGTCGCCTCGGACAGTTCGGCGAGCGCGGCGCGGAACTTGGGGCTGGTGCGCAGGCCATCAGCGACGAAGCGCGGCACCTTGTATCTTGTTCCCCGGATCCCGCGTTCGGCGACGTCGAGCGCGAGCGCCGCCTGCCGCGCGACGAAACCCGCGAATTCGGGGCTGCCCGCCCCCTCGCCATCGCCGCCGCCGGTCTGCGCGCAGAACCGGTCGCGCAGCGCATCGAGCGTCGCCGCCTCGCCGACCAATATCTGCGCGCGGCGGCGGTCGCGGAGCAAGATCAGCCGCGAGCGGAGCGGGCCGGGATGGCGCGGGTCGCCGAAGAGGATATGGCGGAATTTGAGCGCGCGGTCGCGCTCGAATCCCGGGATGCGCCACGCGACGCGCAGCGGCACGACCTGGCGCGACGGCGATCCGTCGAGCCGCGCGCGGAGCATGTCGAGCGGCAGCGCATGGTCGTCGTCCTCGATCGCAAGGCTGGCCCATTGCGGCTCGTTGTCGCCGCCCAAATCATTGGCAGTCGAATGAACCCAGTCGAGCAAGAGCCTCCGCTCGACCCCGTTGCGCGCGTCGATGATATAGAGCCGGTCGGCCGCCTGCTCCGCCACGATCGGGGTGCGGGGCGTTCCGTCGGCCACCGCTTAGCCCGTCTTTCCCTTGGCGGCCGCGGGCTTTTTGACGGATGCCTTTTTCTTCGTCGCAGGTTTCTTCGCAGCCGCTTTTTTCGGCTTGGCCTTTTCGGCCTTGGCCTCGGGCGGAGCCGCCTCGGGCGCGGGTTCCTTCGCGACCGATTCCGCCACGCTTTCCTCGGGCTGACCCAGCGTGCGCAGGAACATGTTGCGGACGTCGCGGACGTGATTGTTCATCGTCCGCGCGCTCCACTTCGACGTATCGACCGGCGGCAGCACGGTGACGCGCACTGTCGCGGGACGCATCACGAACTCGTTCTTGGGCGCGACGTCGGTCGCGTTATGGATCACGATCGGGACGATCGGCACTCCCGCCTGCATCGCGAGGTGGAACGCGCCCTTCTTGAACGGTTCGAGCTTCGGGGTCAGGCTGCGCGTGCCTTCGGGCGAGATGCAGATCGACTTGCCCTCGACCTTGATCGCGTCGACCAGCGGCTCCATCGCCTTGATCGCGCTCTTGCCGTCGGCGCGGTCGACGAAGACGGTGCCGCCCCATTCCATCAGCTTCCCCAGGATTGGGATGTCCCTGATTTCCTTCTTGCCCACGCCGCACATGTCGCGGCGGATGAGCTTGGCGAGGATCATCACGTCGGCCTTGCTCTGGTGGTTGAAGATGAAGACGCACGGGCGCGACGACCAGAGATGCTTCTCGTCCTCGACCTCGAGCTCGACCCCGGTGATCGCGGTCGCGAAATCGCCGAACAGCCCCATCGAGAAATTAACCGCCTCGCGCTGCGAACGCGTCAGCGCCCAGATCGGAAGGCCCGCGGCGAAGGCGCCGACGAGCGAGCCGGTGGCGTAGATGGTGCGGGTATAATCGACCCAGCTCGGCGTGCCGCGGCTGGCGAAGCGTTGTACCGGCCAGCCGTTCTCCTCGGCGATCGCCTTGAGTTTCAAATTCGGGTTGAGCGGGCGCGGCTTGCCGACGCGTTTGAGCAGTTCGATGTCGTCGTCGCTGTCCGAATAGAAAAAGCTCTGGTCGAGGTCGAGGCCATATTCGGCGGCAAGCTCCTCGGCGGCGAGCACCTTGCCCTCGCCGAAGCAGAGCGGGCGGATGATTTCGCCGGTGAAGACGCCACCCTCTATTTCATAGGCCGAGCATTTGATGTCGGTGATGCCAAGGTCGCGCGCGGTCGGTTCGATCTGGTAGATCGTCGCCGACGAGATGATCGCGACGCGGTGGCCCTTCGCCTGATGCGCCTCGATGATCGCGCGCGTTTCGGGATAGATTTTGCGCGCGATATGCTTTTTGTAGAGCTCCTCGCCGAATTCGATAAAGCTCTCTTCGTCGACGCCCTTCATGAATTTGGCGGCGCCCGACATCAGCCCCGAAAAGCCGATGGTGCCGAGGCTGTGCTGCGCGATGACCTGCGCGGTCTCCGCAATCTCTTCCATCGACATTTCGCGGCGCTGGAATTTTTCGCGCAGCATTGCAGTGGCGGAGTAGCCCGAGATGATCGTGCCGTCGAAATCGAACAGCGCGGCGATATGCGGTCCGGGTTCGGACGCCAGGACTTCTTCCAAATGCGGCTGTGGCCTCGGCACGCCTGTCTCCCCACCGGCGGCTATCGGCCCGCCTTTGCTGCACGATGGCAGGTAAGATGGCGTTTATCAATGGCGCGAAGCAGCGGACCTTCCCCCTTGATGGGGGAAGGATACGGAGCCTTGCCGCGTCAGCGGCTAGGCGGAGTTGGATGGGGGTGCGGGTGCGTCCTCAGACCGTCATTTCAGGCCGAGAGCACACCCCCACCGCTGCGACTAGCGAACAATTTCGCAAGTCTCGCTGCCTCCCCCATCAAGGGGAGGGAAAGGTGAGCGGACATTTGACCTTAACGAGAAAGCGCCGCAGCTTCCCTCGCAAGCGCTTCGATTTTCGCGGGGTCGAGCGGGCCCGACGGGACGACCCAGCTGCCGCCGACGCACAGCACGGCTTCGAGCGCGAGCCATTCGGGCGCGGTCGCGAGGCTGATGCCGCCGGTGGGGCAGAAGCGCGCCTGGCCGAAGGGACCCGCAAGCGCCTTCAGCGCTGGAATGCCGCCGCTGGTCGCCGCGGGGAAGAATTTGAAGCGATCGAGGCCGAGATCCATGCCGCGCATGATGTCGCCGGCGTTGGCGGTGCCGGGGAGGAAGGGAATCCCGCTCGCGACGGCAGCTTTGCCGAGATTGTCGGTGAGGCCGGGCGAGACGATGAATTCGGCGCCCGCCGCGATCGCGCCATTGAGCATCGCGGGATCGAGCACGGTGCCGGCGCCGACGACTGCGCCCTTGACGCGCTTCATCGCGGTGATCGCATCGAGCGCGGCGGGGGTGCGCATGGTGACTTCGAGTACCGTCAGCCCGCCGGCGACCAGCGCTTCGGCCATCGGCACCGCGTCCTCGACGCGGTCGATGACGATCACCGGGATGACGGGGGCTAGCGCCATGATCTGGTCGATGGACTGCTCTACCATTTTCTACTCCGTTCGAAATCTCAAACTCCGTTCGCCCTGAGCTTGTCGAAGGGCCGTTCTTTTCTCAGCGTCGCGAAAAAAAGACGGTGCTTCGACAAGCTCAGCACGAACGGGATTAGGGGTTATCCTGTAACCGCCTCCATCGCCGCCAATACCGCCGACCCGCCTTTTTCGGCTTCGTCGGCGTGATGGCGGAACAGGGCGAATAATTCGCGCCCGACGCCGAGCGCGGGCGGCGGGGCGACGGCAGGGGTGCGCGCGGCCCATATGGCGTCGTCGACGAGCGCAACGACTTCGCCGTTCACCGCGCAGACGCGGACCATGTCGCCGTCCTGAAGATAAGCGAGCGGGCCGCTGGCGCCATCGGTGCCCGGCAAGGCTTCGGGCGAGAGGTGGATGACCGCGGGAACCTTGCCGCTCGCGCCCGACATGCGGCCGTCGGTGAGCAGCGCGACGCGAAAGCCCTTGTCCTGCAGCACGCCCAAGGCCGGGGTCAGCTTGTGCAGCTCGGGCATGCCGTTGGCGCGCGGACCCTGGAAGCGGACGACGACGACGACGTCGCGTTCGAGTTCGCCCGCCTTGAATGCGGCGAGCACCTGATTCTGGTCGTCGAAGATCCGGCACGGCGCCTCGATCGTCCAGCGATCCTCGGCGACCGCGCTGGTCTTGATGATCGCGCGGCCGAGGTTGCCCGCGAGTAGGCGCATCCCGCCGTCGGGCGAGAAAGGCGCCGCAGCGGGGCGGAGCATATTGTCGTCGCGGCTCTCGGCGGGCGCCGCCTGCCAGTGAAGTTCATCGTTCACCAGGACGGGTTCCGATGCATAATCGGCCATCGTCCCGCCGACGGTCAGCACGTCGCCATGGAGCAGCCCCGCACCGAGCAGCTCGCGCACGACATAGCCGATGCCGCCCGCGGCGTGGAAATTGTTCACGTCGCCCGCACCGTTCGGATAGACGCGCGCGAGCAGCGGCACCGCATGGCTCAGTTCGTCGAAATCCTGCCAGTCGATGATGATCCCGGCGGCGCGCGCGATCGCGGGCAGGTGGATCGCATGGTTGGTCGACCCGCCGGTGGCGAGCAGGCCGATCGCGGCATTGACGATCGCCTTTTCGTCGATGCAGCGCGACAGCGGGCGATAGTCGTCGCCGTCCCAGCCGATCTGCGCAACGCGGTGCGTCGCGGCGCGGGTCAGCTCCTGCCGAAGTTTAGTGCCCGGGTTGGTGAAGGCGCTGCCGGGGACGTGCAGCCCCATCAGCTCCATCATCATCTGGTTGCTGTTCGCGGTGCCGTAGAAGGTGCAGGTGCCCGCGCCATGATAGCT
>NZ_DATFFD010000281.1:0-3064 GCF_035250425.1 Sphingopyxis sp. | reverse complement strand
TTCGCGTTCCTCGGCCGCCTTGACCTTCGCCTCTTCCTTCGCGGCGATCGCGGCCTGCTTGTCGGCCTCGGCCTGCGCCTTGGCCTCGATCGCGGCGGCTTGCGCCTGCTCGGCCTTGGCGGCGAGCAGTTCCTCGGCGCTCTCGCGGTCGACGGCGGTGTCATATTTGCCCTCGACCGGCGAGATCGACTTGATGATCGCGCGCTCCTTGGCGTCGAGCGGCCCCGCGCGCGAGCAGGGCGGCTTGATCAAGGTGCGTTCGACCGGCGACGGCGCGCCGTCGGCCATCAGCAGCGAGACCAGCGCCTCGCCGACCTTCAGCTCGGTGATCTCGCGCGCGACATCGACCTTGGGGTTCGGGCGGAAGGTGTCGGCCGCCGCCTTCACCGCCTTCTGGTCGCGCGGGGTGAAGGCGCGCAGCGCGTGCTGGACGCGGTTACCGAGCTGGCCCGCGACTTCCTCGGGCACGTCGATCGGATTCTGCGTGACGAAATAGACGCCGACACCCTTCGATCGGATCAGGCGCACGACCTGCTCGATCTTTTCGGTCAGCGCGGGCGGCGCGTCGTCGAACAGCAGATGCGCCTCGTCGAAGAAGAAGACGAGCTTCGGCTTGTCGGGGTCGCCGACCTCGGGAAGCGTCTCGAACATCTCGCTCAGCATCCAGAGAAGGAAGGTCGCGTAGAGCTTCGGGCTCGCCATCAGCTTGTCGGCGGCGAGGATGTTCACATAGCCGCGGCCATTTTCATCGGTGCGGATCATGTCCATGATATCGAGCGCGGGCTCGCCGAAGAAATTGGCGCCGCCCTGGCTTTCGAGCGTCAGCAATTGGCGCTGGATCGTGCCGACGGTCGCTTTCGACACATTGCCATATTTGGTCGTGAGCTCGTCGGCGCTTTCGGCGCACCAGCTCAGCATCGCCTGCAGGTCGCCGAGGTCGAGGAGGAGCAGATTCTGCTCGTCGGCGACGCGGAACGCGATCGCGAGCACGCCCTCCTGCACTTCGTTGAGCCCCATCAACCGCGCGAGCAGCAGCGGCCCCATCTCGGAAATCGTCGTGCGAACGGGGTGTCCCTGTTCGCCGAACAGGTCCCAGAAGATCACCGGATTGTCACGATAGACCCATTCGCTGTCGCCGATTTCGGCGGCGCGCGCCGCGAAAATCTCGTGCGTCTTTGCGGTCGGGCTGCCCGCCATCGCCATGCCGGCCAAGTCGCCCTTCACATCGGCGACGAACACCGGGACGCCAACCGCCGAAAAACCCTCGGCGAGCCCCTGCAAGGTCACCGTCTTGCCGGTGCCGGTCGCGCCGGCGATCAGCCCGTGGCGGTTGGCGCGCTTCAGCACCAGCGACTGGCGTGGGCCATCGGCCGCCCCGCCTCCACCGAGGCCGATATAGATTTCGCTTGCCGTGCTGCCGTCGCTCACCCGCTATCCTCCATTTGAAAGCCTTTTTCGAGGTCTAGAGCGGCAGCGCGGGTCAGGCAATCGGCAAACCGGCGGCGTTCGCCGATGCCGAGCGGCGGGGCGGAAAACTGCCGAACTTCACACGGGAATCGCGTTTTGGGGCGGTGCGGGCCGAAGATCGGCGCAGAGCTTAAAGCCACAAAAGCCCCGCATGCGCGGGGCGAAATTGTGGCTTTTGTGGCTTTAGCGGATTGGGCGGGGAGTGGCGCCATGATGAAGGCGCTCGACGCAACGATATAAGGCCATTGGGTCATCCGGCCGAGTAGATCATGCCGGAATATTGTAGGAAAGGTCTTTCGGATAACGATGCCGGGGATGGCTGAAAACGACCGATTGCGGACATCCTCCCTGTGGCGTAGCCATGGGGAGGTGGCAGCGCGAAGCGCTGACGGAGGGGTTATCACGCGAGGTTGCCACCCCTCCACCACCGCTTCGCGGCGGTCCCCCTCCCCATGCCTTCGGCACAGGGAGGATCTTACCATCATCGTCATCCCGGACTTGATCCGGGGTCCATGACTTCAGCGCTGCCGTGGATCCCGGATCAAGTCCGGGATGACGAGATAAGGGAACGTCCGCTTACCGCCCCAAAGCCGACACCCGCACCGACCCATCACCCCATGATGAAGGCGTTGAGCTTGTTGCCGTCGGGGTCGCGGAAATAGCCGGCATAAAAACCCTCGCCGCGCGGTCACGGAGGGCCTTCGCAGCTGCCGCCATGCGCGAGCGCGATTTCGTGGAGGCGGTGGACCTGTTCCTTGTCCTTTGCCTCCAGCGCGACCATCACGCCGTTGCCGACGGTCGCGACATTGCCGTCGAACGGCTTGGTCAGGCCGATGCCCGCGCCGCCGCCGGGCTTGCCCCACGCGATGAAGCCGTCGAATTCCATCATCCGCGGGGTGCCCAGTTCGGCCGCGATGGCGTCGTAAAAGACCGCCGCCTTTGCCAGGTTCTTGGTCCCCAAAGTCACATAGCCAATCATCATCTTTCTCCCGACTCGATATTATGAGAA
This sequence comes from Sphingopyxis sp., assembly GCF_035250425.1. Lineage (GTDB taxonomy): Bacteria > Pseudomonadota > Alphaproteobacteria > Sphingomonadales > Sphingomonadaceae > Sphingopyxis. Next base: position 588 of record NZ_DATFFD010000281.1, on the reverse strand, counting down.
CATAATATGAACACGAGCCGCGGCGCGCAAACAAAAAGGGGCGCCGGACCCGAAGGTCGCGGCGCCCCTTCATTGAACGAAAAAGCCGAAGCCTATTTCACGCGGATCGCGATGAACTGAGACGGAAGGCCGCGGCGCAGGATTTCGAGCAGCACCGCATCGCGGCCGGCTTTTTTCGCATCGGCGACCGCCTTGGCAAGCGCCTCGGCTGTCGTCACCGGCGTGCGGTTGACGCTGAGGATCACGTCGCCGCGGCGCAGCCCCTTGCGGCCCGCGTCGCTGTTCGCCGATGCGGCGCCGATCACGAGCCCCTTGGTGCCGGCATCGACACCCACCGCGCGTGCGATATCGGGCGTTACCACCTGTACCGCGAGGCCCAGCTCTTCCTGGATCGCCTTGTCCGCCGCGCCGCTGGGATCCTCGGGTTCGGTCTGCTCGGCCTCGGGATCGAAATTGCTGCCAGCCAGTTCTTCCTCGGGCGGGCGCGTGCCGACGAGGACGTTGAGCGTCATCGGCTTGCCGTCGCGGATGATCTCGAGCGGGATGCGCGTGCCGGGCTTGGTGTTCGAGACGATATACGACAAAGTC
>NZ_DATFFD010000280.1:0-5433 GCF_035250425.1 Sphingopyxis sp. | reverse complement strand
CGCATGCGCCCCGCCACCGACCTGCACGCGCCGCTGCTGATGCTCTGCTCCGACGCCGCGCTCGGGATCACGGGGAGCGTGATCACCGTCGACGACGGGCAGACATTATGAGCGAGCTGCTGATTGAGGCGCGCGGCGCGGCCGAGATCGCGACGCTCAACCGGCCCGAGCGCCTCAACGCGCTGAACGAAGGGCTGGTCGACGAACTCAACGCCTACTTCGGCGGGCTTGCCGAGCGCCCCGAGGTTCGCGTCGTCATCCTGCGCGGCGCGGGGCGCGGCTTTTGCGCCGGGCTCGACATCCAGGAGGACCGGTCGTCGGATGAGACCCCGGTGCTCCGCACGCTGCGCACCCAGACGCGCATCGGCAATATCTATCGCAAGATGCGCGCCTGCTCGCAGCCGATCGTCGCGCTCGGCCATGGCGCCGCGGCGGGCGGCGGGCTTTCGCTGCTGCTCGCGTCCGACGTGCGCTATGCGGCGCCATCGTTCCGCGCCAACGCCGCCTATATCCGCATCGGCCTCGGCGGCTGCGACATGGCGTCGAGCTATTTCCTGCCGCGCCTCGTCGGCGCCGGCCTCGCCTCCGAAATGATCCTGACCGGCCGCTTCATCGATGCCGAACGCGCGCTGCGCGCGGGCCTCGTCAGCGAGATCGTCGAGGAAGAGGCACTGCTGGACCGCGGCCTCGCGCTCGCCGACGAGATGCTCGCGACCTCGCCCTATGGTCTGCGCCTCTCGAAACAGGCGCTGAACCTCAACATCGACGCGCCGAGTCTCGACGCCGCAATGGCGATCGAGGACCGTCAGCAGGTGATCCTTTCGGCGACCGAGGATCATCGTGAAGCGCTCGCCGCCTTCCTCGAAAAACGCGCTCCCCAGTATCGCGAGCGATAAGGCTAAACGGCCGTCATCGCCCCATTGACTCGCGAATATTTTGACATAGTAAGTGCCATATCCCGAGGGGGTGGGAGTGATGGCAGTACGCAGGAGGACCACTAGATGCCGGGTCGCTTAGGCGGGTTCCGGCGTGCTGCCATCATCATTGTCGGCGCCCTGATCGCGATCGCCCCTGCGCAGGCGCAGCGCGCACCATCCGCGCCAAAACACCCCAATATCGTGATCCTGCTCGCCGACGACTGGGGTTTTTCGGACGTCGGTTCGTTCGGTTCCGAAATCGCGACCCCGAACATCGACGCGCTCGCGCATTCGGGAATGCGCTTCTCCAACTTCCACGTCGCCGGATCCTGCTCGCCGACGCGCGCGATGCTCCAGACGGGGGTGATGAACCACCGCAATGGGCTCGGCAACATGCCCGAGACGATCCCCGACGAGCATCGCGGCAAGCCGGGGTACGACACGGTGATGAACCTGCGCGTCGTCACGATCGCGCAGCTTCTGAAGGCGGCGGGTTACCGCACCTATCTCACCGGCAAATGGCACCTCGGCAGCGACGCCAGGCGCCTGCCGCACGCGCGCGGCTACGACCGCGCGTACAGCCTGGCCGATGCTGGCGCCGACAATTTCGAACAGCGCCCGATCGAGGGCATGTACAAGACCGCCGCGTGGACCGAGAATGGCAAGCCCGCGACCTTGCCCAGGGACTATTATTCGTCGCATTTCGTCGTCCAGCGGATGATCGATTATATCGAGGCGGAGCGCAAAAGCGGTAAGCCCTTCCTCGCGTCGGTCAACTTCCTCGCCAATCATATCCCGGTGCAGGCGCCCGACAGCGACATCGCGCGCTATTCGGCGATGTACAAGGACGGCTGGACCGCGCTGCGCGAGGCACGCGCGAAACGCGCCGCGGCGCTCGGCATCGTCCCCGCGCGCGCGCCGATCGTCACGATGGCGACGACGCCCGACTGGAAAAAACTCGACGCCGAGGAGCGCGCCGCCGCGGTGCGCGTGATGCAGGCCTATGGCGGTATGGCAACCGCGATGGACCGCGAGGTCGGCCGCCTCGTTGCACATCTGAAAGCCACGGGCGATTATGAGAACACGATCTTCGTTTTCCTCTCGGACAATGGCGCCGAGCCGACCAATCCGTTTCACAGCCTTCGCAACCGCCTGTACCTCGACATGCAGTACGACCTCGCGACCACGAACATCGGCCGGCGTGGCAGCTTTGCCGCGATCGGTCCCGGCTGGGCGAGCGCCGCGGCATCGCCCTTGTCGGGGTACAAGTTCAGCAGCGCCGAAGGCGGGCTGCGCGTTCCCCTGATCATCACATGGCCGGGCCACGCAGCCATCCGTGCGGGCGGCATCAGCAACGGCCTCGCGCACGTCACCGACATCTTGCCGACGCTGACCGAGCTTGCCGGCGTGCCGGGCCACGGCGGAAGCTGGCAGGGAAAAGCGGTCGAGCCCGTCACCGGCCGCAGCCTTGTCCCCATGCTGAAAGGCGGAGCGGGCAGCGTCCATGGCGACGCGCCGCTCGGTTACGAATTGTCGGGCAATGCGGCGCTGTTCCGCGGCGATTACAAGCTGGTGCGCAACCTCGCGCCGACCGGCGACGGCAAATGGCGGCTCTACGATTTGGAAACCGACCCCGGCGAAACGCGCGACCTTGCCGCAGAGGAGCCAGACCGCTTTGCTGCGATGATGGCCGACTACCGCGCCTATGCGAAGGCGAACGGTGTGCTCGACATGCCCGCGGGCTACACCGCCGACGAACAGATCAACCGTTACGCCTTCGAGCAACAAGGCAAGCCGCGCCTGATCCGCCTCGGCCTGTGGATCGGCGCGATCGTTGTTGCTCTGTCAGCTTCTGCGTGGGGCTGGCGCCGCCGGCGCCGGGCGCGCCGTATCGATCAGGCGAAAACCGATATGATCGGTGCCTAGGCTGCGTTCCTGGAACTGGCGCGCGGCGGGGCGGTAACGCGCGCAATAATTGGCGGCGCACAGGAAGCTGCCACCCTTGATGACATTGCTTTCGCCGCCGGCCTTGCTCGTCGTCCATTCCCACACATTGCCGATCAGGTCGTGGACGCCATGCCGGTCGGCGGGGAAGCAGGCGACCGGCGCGCGGCCGGTGAAGCCGTCGGTGCCGAGGTCGCGCGCCGGGAATGCGCCCTGATAATAATTGGCCTGCGGCTTGCCCGTCTTGTCGACCGGGACATTGCGGTCGGCCCCGCCGGTCGCCGCGGCCAACTCCCACTGCTCCTCGCTCGGCAGCGCCTTGCCCTTCCATTTGGCATAGGCGAGCGCATCGTCATAACCGATCTGCACCACCGGATCGCGGCCGCGTCCGTCGATATTCGTTTCGGGGCCAGCCGGATGACGCCATTCGGCGCCGACGACCCACCGCCACCAGTTCGGATTGCCGTCGGTCGGCGCGGTGAACACCGCCGAGCCGGGGATCAGCATTTCGGGCGGCGCGCCGGGCAGCTTCGGCGGGTCCCGTTCGGCGAGGGTTCTGTACCCCGTCGCCTTCACGAATTCGGCGAACTCGGCGTTGGTGACCTCATGCGTCGACATCCAGAAGCCCGCGACGGTCGCATCGCGCGGCGGCCCTTCCTCGGGCAGCTGCGCATCGGCGCCCATCGCGAAGGTCGCGCCGGGGATCCACATATAATCCTGCGCCGGCATCGCTGGGCACTCGGGCGCCTTCGCGTCGGCACGCGGCGCGTCCTTCGCCTCGCCGCACGCCGCGAGCGCGCCGAGCATTGCGAGCGACAACAGGACCGAAGCGCCGCGCATCAATCTTCTTCGACGATCGCGGCCAGCATCGCTTCGACCATCTGCCCCATCACCGCGCCGGCCTCCTCGGCCGACAGGCTCTGGTCGTGGCGCAGCGTGCGCCAGGTGTGAAAGGACAGCGCCGCGCACAAAGCCTCGACGCCGATGCGGTCGGCGCGGACCGAAGCGGGGAGCAGGCGGACGATCAATTCGCGTTCGAGCATCACGACGCGGCTATACTGCCCCATCAGGAAGGGCGACTGGTAACGCTTGATGTTGGCAGCGAGGCGGAAGGGCAGGGTCGTCTCGAACACGCCGACGCGGCGGCGGACGAGTTCGCGGATATTGGCGCGCCATGGCTGGTCGGGATAGGGCGCCACGACGATCGGCATCACGCGTTCGGTGATCGTCCGCGTGATCTCGGCATAAAGCGCATCCATATCGTCGAAATGCCGGAACACGGTGCGCAGGCCAATTCCGGCCTCCTCGGCAACGCGCGCTGCGCTCGGCGACAGGTCGCCCTGGGCGATCAGTTCCATCATCGCCTCGACGATGCGTTTATAGCTCGACCGCCCGCGTTCACGGCGCCCGTCGACCCGGCCGGGCGCAATCTTTGGCGCGTCTATCTTCTTCACCCCTGTCGTCATGACCTCCCTGCTGGCCCGGCTTGGCGCCGGGGTCAAACAATCTTGCGTATCGACCAATATAATGACACATATAGTGTCAATAGTTTGGGGCAAGCCGAGCGCATGGGATAGGGGCCGCTGATGAAGAAAATATGGTTTGCCCTGTGCGGTTTGGCCGTCGTCGGCGCGGGCGGATATTGGGCCTATGAGGCGAACAAATATAGGTTGCCGGGCATCGTTCAGGACTGGAAGGATCCGGTACAACCGAACCGCCCCGTCGCTTGGCAGCAGGGTCCGGTGGCCGCGCCCGCCAGTCCGACGAGGGGTAAACGTCCCCCCAACATCATCCTGATCGTCGCCGACGACCTCGGCTATAACGACATCAGCCTCAATGGCGGCGGGGTCGCGGGCGGGATCGTCAAGACGCCGAACATCGACGCGATCGCGCGCGAGGGGATCAACTTCACCATCGCCTATGCCGCGAACGCGACCTGTTCGCCGTCGCGCGCGGCGATGATGACAGGGCGCTATCCGACGCGCTTCGGCTTCGAATATACCGCGGTTCCCGTCGAATTCGCCGAAAGCGTGTCGCACGGCGAGGGGGTCGGACCGCACAAGGCGATCTTCCATAAACAGCTGATCACGCCGGGCATCCCTGACTATCCCGACATGGGTGTTCCCGCGAACGAAGTGACGATCGCCGAGGCGGTGAAGGCCGCGGGCTATCACACGCTGCACATCGGCAAATGGCATCTTGGCGAGGCGCCGGCGCTGCAGCCGCACGCGCAGGGCTTCGACGAAAGCCTTGCCGTGCTCGGCGGCGCGGCGATGTTTCTGCCCGAGGATGACGCCGATGCGGTGAATGCGAAGTTGCCGTGGGACCGCATCGACCATTTCCTGTGGGCCAATTTGCGCCATGCCGTGACCTTCAACGGCGGCAAACGCTTCCATCCCAAAGGGCATATGACCGATTATTTCGCCGATCAGGCGATCGCCGCGATCGAGGCGAACAAGAACCGGCCCTTCTTCCTATACCTGGCGTTCAACGCACCGCACACGCCGTTGCAGGCGACGAAGGAGGATTATGCGAAGCTGCCCCAGATCAAGGATCACAAGACGCGCGTCTA
>NZ_DATFFD010000279.1:0-7651 GCF_035250425.1 Sphingopyxis sp. | reverse complement strand
GGCCGCCATCCAGTCGGCATCGGCGGGGCCGCGCCGCATCCGGTCAGTCGGCGGCTTTGGGCTGCGCGCCGCGCGCCGCGCGTTCGGCGAGCGTCGAGCGCGTCGCCACCGGCTTGGGCTTTTTCTTCGCCGCCGCTGCGGCCTCATCGCCCAGCGTCTCGCGCGTCACCTTGTCCGCCTCGGCCGAATCATATTCGATGCCGAGGCTGTCGGCGAAGCGCTGATATTCGGCGCGCTTCTGGGCGTTGTGCAGCGTCGTTTCCTTGGCACGCGCGACCCAGTCGGCGCGGATCTCGGCAGCGCTGCGGTTCGCGGTCCAATTCTCGAAATAGATGATCTGCTCTTTCGGCTTTTCATAAGGGATCAGATATTTCTCGACCCCGGTGAAAATGAGCCAGGTCAGCGCCAGCGCGACGCCCCAGATCGCCCAGCGATGCGGGCGGGGTTCGCGGACATAAGCCCAGAAATCGGACAGGCCGCCGCCGAGATCCACTTTGTTGAACATTCCCATCAGCCCAATTTAGGCGATGTCGCGGCAATTTGCGAGGGGAAGCGACGCACGCGAAGATTGCGCCAGATGAAGGATGTGAGCGTTCTCGATTGCAAAAAATGCAATAGCAGATGTCTATTTCGCAGTTGCAACATTTTTGGTGCGGTGCAATATGAGCATGCCTTTTAGGCATCCTCTCCCAAAACTTTCACGGGCCACCCTCGGGTGGCCCTTTTTTTTCGACCTTTTTGGTTGAGAGGGTCGATTCGGAACATTCGAATCAGTCCTGCACGGGCGTCCTTGTTTCGAATCGCCTGACTTCGGCGATGAAGCTGCCCGGCAGCGGGGTCGGCGTCCCGCTATCGGTGTCGAGATGGGCATAGCTGATCTCTATATCGGTGAGCCGCTCATTTGCGCGGAAAATCCCGCAATGGACCGTAAAGCTCGTCCGCCCGAAGCGGCTGATTCGCGCCGCGATCGTGATCAGTTCGTCGAGTCGCGCCGGGGCGTGATAGTCGATCTCGCAATGCGTCTCGTGGATGTCTGTACCATATTGGTGAAAATAGGGTCCGGGCTGCCCCTCGCCGAGCGCGCGGAAATATTCGGTTACGCCGATGTCGGCGTAGACGAGATAATTGGCGTTGAAGACGATATTCTGGCCGTCGATCTCGTTGAAGCGGACGCGGACATGCTCCTGCACGCGGAAATCGGCGAGCGGCACGTCGCTGCGAAGGTCGGTCACGCGCGGGTCAAGCCGCGAGCGCGGCGGGGGCGCGGTCGAGCGGCGCGCACGCGGCTTCGAGCCAGGCGCGGTCGGCGCCGCTCATTCCGGGCGCGAGTTTTTCGAACACCGCCGCATGATAGGCGTCGAGCCAGTCGGCTTCGGCGGGCGACAGCAGCGCGACGTCGACGAGGTTCTGCGCGATCGGGGCGAAGGTGATCGTCTCGAACCCCAGCATATCCTCTTCGGCGCCGTCGATGCGTTGCGGCACCACGATCACCAGATTCTCGATGCGGATGCCGAACGCACCCGCCTTGTAATAGCCGGGCTCGTTCGAGAGGATCATGCCCGCGTGCAGCGGCTCCTCGGTCCCCGCCTGCCCGCCCGACGGCTTGGCGATGCGCTGCGGCCCTTCGTGGACCGCCAGATAGGTGCCGACGCCGTGGCCGGTGCCGTGGGCATAATCGACCCCGTCGGCCCACAGATATTGGCGCGCGAGGATGTCGAGCTGGCTGCCGCGCGTCCCCTTGGGGAAGCGTGCGGTCGCGAGCGCGATATGCCCCTTGAGCACCTGCGTGAAACGGCGGCGCATTTCGGCGGTCGGCGCCCCGATCGCGATCGTGCGCGTGATGTCGGTCGTCCCGTCGGCATATTGCCCGCCCGAATCGACCAGATAGAGCGTGCCCGTCTCGACCCTGCGGTTCGTCGTCGCATCGACCTTATAGTGCGGCAGCGCGCCGTTCGGGCCCGCAGCCGAGATGGTGTCGAAGCTCAGATCGACGAGCCCGCCGCCTTCTTCGCGAAATTCGCGCAGCTTCGCCGCGGCGCCGAGTTCGTCGAGCCCGCCCTGCGGCGCGACCTCTTCCATCCAGTTGAGGAAGCGCGACACCGCAACGCCGTCGCGGACATGCGCGGCGCGCGTGCCGTCGAGTTCGGTGTCGTTCTTGATCGCCTTGGGCAGCACCGCGGGGTCGCGGTGGCGTTCAATCTTCGCGCCCGCGGCTTCGAGCGCGGTGAAGACCGCGGCGACCGCGCGGTCGGGGTCGACCGCGACCTTCTTGTCCTTGAGGTCGGCGAGTGCGGCCTCGAACGCGTCGCGGTCGTGGATGCGCACGCTGTTGCCGAGATGCGCGCGCACCGCGTCGGTGACCTTTTCGGGCGCGATGAACAGGTCGGCGGTCGCGTCGGCATGGAGCAGCGCAAAGGCGAGCCCGACCGGCGTGTGGCTGACATCCTGCCCGCGGATATTGAAGGTCCACGCGATCGAATCGAGCGCGGTCATCACCGTCGTGTCGAGCCCCTTGGCCTTCAGCCAATCGGCGATGACGGCGCGCTTGTCGGTCGCCGCCTGTCCGGCAAGCTTCGTATCATAGACCGTCACCGCCGCCGCGCTCGGCGCCGGCTGGTCGTCCCACGCGGCATCGATCGGATTGGCGTCGACCGCGACCAGCTGGGCGCCCTTGGCTTTCAGTGCATTGCCAAGACCACGCGCCCAGTCGATGCCGTGGAGCCACGGATCGAAGCCGATCTTCTGCCCCGCGCTGACGTTGGCGCCCAGCCATTCGGCGACGCTCGACTGCGGCACGCCGACATAGTCGAACAGCGATCCATCGACCTGATCGCGCACCTGCACCGTGTAGCGCCCGTCGACGAACACCGCCGCCTTTTCCGGCAGCACCGCCGCGGTCCCAGCCGAGCCGCCGAAGCCCGTCAGCCACGCCATGCGCTGCGCATATTCGCCGACATATTCGCTCATATGCTCGTCGCTGATCGGCACGACGAAGCCGTCGAGACCGCGCGCGGCGAGTTCGGCGCGGACGCGGGCGAGACGCTCTGCATACACCGATTGGGGGACGGGGCTGGACATGACGCGTTCCTTATTCCTACATCGCAGGCGATCCCGCCCACTCGGGCGACACTGCGGGGATTTGATGATGCGCGCTATTTGGATGTTTCTGGCAGCAATTGCCACCCCGCTTGTCGCATCGCCTGCTCTGTTCGCCCCCCCTCTGTTCGCCAAAGAGAAAGATGCCGCATTGACCAGCCCGACCCCTGCCCTGCCCGCTGCCCCCGTCGCGGAAAAGCGCCCGCACGAAGTGACGCTGCACGGCAAGACCCTCTCCGACCCGTATCACTGGCTGAAGGACGAGAGCTATCCGGTGATCGATGACAAGGATGTGCTCGACTATGTGAAGGCCGAGAATGCCTATTTCGACGCCGCGATGAAGCCCCACGCGCAGCTGGTCGAAACGCTGTTCCAGGAAATGAAGGGCCGGATCAAGGAAGCCGATTCGAGCGTGCCGCAGAAGGACGGCGACTGGGTCTATTGGGTCGAATATGAAGAGGGCGCCGAATATAAGAAATGGTATCGTAAACCGGCGTCAGGCTCCGGCGATGCAATTCTGATCCTCGACGAGGTCGCGATGGCCGCGGGCAGGGAATATTTCCGTCTGTCGGATGTGTCGGTCAGCCCCGACGGGAAGCTCATGGCCTATGCGGTCGACGACAATGGCTCCGAACGCTTCGAGGTGCGCTTCAAGAATCTGATGACGGGCGAGGCGCTGCCCGACGTCATCCCCGGCACGCTGTCGTCGCTAGTGTGGACCGCGAAGAATGACGCGCTGCTCTATGGTCTCGCGAACGAGAATTGGCGCACCGACAATGTGCGGCTGCACAAGCTCGGCACGCCGGTGAGCGCGGATAAATTGCTCTATAAGGAGGCCGACATCGGCTTCGGCGTCGGGATCGGCAAGACCGCGGCGGACAATTATATCGTCATCGCGACGGGGGATAACGAGACGAGCGAGGTCTACCTGCTCCCCGCCGACAATCCCGAAGCGAAGATGCAGCTCGTATCGGCGCGCAAGAAGGGCCGCGAGTATAGCGTCGATGAGCGCGACGGCACGCTCTACGTCTATACCAACGATGAGCATCCGAATTTCCGCGTCGCGACGGCGAGCGTCAAAAGGCCCGACGAATGGAAAACCCTGATCCCCGGATCGGATGCGAGCTACATCACCGGCCTCTCCGTCTTCCGCGACTATTTCGTGCTCGAAACGCGCGAGAAGGGCGTCGATCAGGTCGACATCCGCAAATATGACGCGCCGCTGACCCCCGGCCGGATCCAGTTCCCCGAGGCGACCTATGTCGCGGGGCTCGGCGACAATCCCGAATATCATCAGGACAAGTTGCGCCTCGACTATGAATCGATGGTCACCCCCGACACGGTGTTCGATTACGACCTGGCCAGCGGCAAGCTCGAGACGCTGAAGGTTCAGGAAATTCCGTCCGGTTATAATCACGATGACTATGTAACCGAATTGGTAAATATGCCATCACGCGACGGCACCCCGGTTCCGGTGTCGCTCGTCTACAAGAAGGGTACGCCGCGCGATGGTAGCGCGCCGATGCATCTCTATGTCTATGGCAGCTACGGCTACCGCGTCCCGCCGGGTTTCTCGACGACGCGTTTGAGCCTTGTCGATCGCGGCATGATCTATGCGATCGCGCATGTCCGCGGCGGCGACGACCTCGGCCGCGCCTGGTATCTCGCGGGCAAAACGACAAAGCGCAAGAACACGTTCAACGACTTCATCGACGTCGCCAAGGGCCTGATCGCCGCGAAATATACGAGCGCGGGCAAGATTTCGATCGAGGGCCGCTCGGCGGGCGGGCAGGTGATGGGCGCGGTCTACAACCAGGCGCCCGAGCTGTGGGGCGCGGTGCTCGCGGGCGTGCCATTCGTCGACGTGATCAACACGATGATCGACGAAACGTTGCCGCTGACGCCGGGCGAATGGCCCGAATGGGGCAATCCGATCACCGACAAGGCGGCGTTCGACTATATGCTGAGCTACAGCCCCTACGACAATGTGACCGCGAAGGCCTATCCGCCGATGCTCGTGTCGGCGGGGCTCAACGATCCGCGCGTGACCTATTGGGAACCCGCCAAATGGGTCGCGAAGCTGCGTGCGACACGCACCAACGACGCGACGCTGCTGCTGCGCACCAATATGGGCGCGGGCCACGCCGGCAAATCGGGCCGCTGGGGCGCTCTGCGCGAGGATGCCGAGGAGTTCGCCTTCGTGCTGACGCAGCTTGGGGTAGAGAAGTAGGTTCCAAATATTTCACGCGAAGACGCGAAGGCGCGAAGAAGGGTTTTCGGGCCGACAGGCCCGCTTCCTTTAACAACGGTGCAGCTTGCCGCTATCGCCAAGGGAAAAGACCGCTTCGCGGCAAACGCAGCCTCTTCGCGCCTTCGCGTCTTCGCGTGAAATAAAAGGAACCGACGCCTGCGACCCGTAACCGCTATGCGGCCAAGAACATCCGGTCCATCAGCTCGCGCTCCAACGTCGCCGCATCGACAAACTGGTGCCCGGCGATCCCCACCGATTCGGCCCCCGCGACATTCGCCGCGACATCGTCGACGAACAGCGCACCCGCCGGATCGATGCCGAATCGCGCGATCGCGAGGCGGTAGATCACGGGATCGGGCTTCATCAATTTCTCGGTGCCCGAGACGATGATGCCCTGAAAGCGGTCGAACACCGGCTGGGTCGGGCGGAAGGCTTCCCAGAATTCATGACCGAAGTTGGTGATCGCGAAAAGCGGCACGCCCGCGGCGTCGAGTCGCTCGACGAGTTCGAGGCTGCCCGGCATCGGCCCCGGGATCGTCTCATTGAAGCGCGCCGCATAGGCGTCGATCAGCGGCGCATGATCCGGAAACGCGGCTTTCCGCTCGGGCACCATCTCGGCGAGCGGGCGGCCAGCGTCGTGCTGGAAATGCCACTGCGGCGTGACGACGTTCGTCACGAACCATTCGAGCTCGTCCTTGTCGGCGATCAGCCTGGCGAACAGATAGCGCAGGTCCCAGTCGAACAGGACGCGGCCGACGTCGAAGATCACGCTCTGGCGAATCATGCGCCCTCCAGACACGCGAAAGCGCCGCCGGAAGCATCCGACGGCGTAACGCTGTTCAGCAAAAGCAAACGGGGCGAAATCACCCCGCGCAGGGGCATTCAGCCCTGGCGCGCCTTGAAGCGGCGGTTGGTCTTGTTGATCACATAGGTGCGGCCACGGCGGCGGATAACGCGGTTATCCCGGTGGCGGTCCTTCAGCGACTTCAGGCTGTTGCGAATCTTCATGATCTCTGTCCGTAAAAACTCTGGCGTAAACGCGAAGCGGCGCAACTATGGCGAAGCGGGCAAAAAGTCAACCGCCGCGCCATCGATCAATCAGGAAAAGATTCGCGCAGAGGCGCAGAGATCGCAGAGAAGCCGTGGAGCCAGTCATCCGAAGCGCCGGATTGCGAGGAGTGACAAGATTGGCGGCTTTGCCGCTTCATTTCCCTTTCTCTGCGATCTCTGCGCCTCTGCGCGAATCATCCCGGAACCGGAGCTGCAAAAATGAACCCCGGATCAAGTCCGGGGTGACCATGAGGCTTACCCCGCCAATGCCTTTTGCCGCCGCCTTTGCACCGACGAGCCATAGCCCATCGCCTCGCGATATTTGACGACGGTGCGCCGCGCGATGTCGTGGCCCTCGGCCGACAGTTTCTGCGCGATCGTCTCGTCGGAGAGAATCGCCTTGCCATCCTCCGCCTCGATCATCGCCTTGATCCGGCTCTTCACCGCCTCCGCCGACACCGCGCCGTCGCCTTGCGTATCGGAAATGCCGCTCGAGAAGAAATATTTGAGTTCGAACAGCCCGCGCGCGCAGCTCAGATATTTGTTGCTGGTGACGCGGCTGACGGTCGATTCGTGCATGCCGATTTCCTCGGCGACCTGGCGCAAGGTCAGCGGGCGCATATGCGCGACGCCGTGGAGGAAGAAGCCTTCCTGCTGCTTCACGATCGCGCTCGCTACCTTGACGATCGTGCGCTGGCGCTGGTCGAGCGCGCGCACGAGCCAGTTGGCGCCCGCGAGCTGTTCGGACAGCCATGCCTTGCTCTTCGCCGCCGCGCCCTGCGCCAGTTCGGTGTAATAGCGGCGGTTGACGAGCAGGCGCGGCAGGGTGCCGCTGTTGATCTCGACCGCCCAGCCCTTCGCGGTCTGGCGGATATAGAGGTCGGGGACGACCGCCGGGGCGCCGTCACCGCCGAATTTGAGGCCGGGTTTGGGGTCGTAACCGCGCAGCTCGCGAATCATGTCGGCGAGATCCTCGTCGTCGACCCCGCAGATCCGCTTCAATTGGGGGAAGGCGCCTTTGGCGACGAGGTCGAGATGCGCGATCATCGTTGCCATCGCGGGATCGTAGCGGTCGGCCTCGCGCGCCTGGATCGCGATACATTCGGCAAGGTCGCGCGCGCCGACGCCCGAGGGGTCGAAGCCGTGGATGCCCGCGAGCACCGCTTCGACGAGCGCGAGCGGCACGCCGAGCTGCGCCGCGAGCTCGGTGAGGTCGGCGCGGAGGTATCCCGCCTCGTCGATCAGCGCGACGAG
>NZ_DATFFD010000278.1:0-46217 GCF_035250425.1 Sphingopyxis sp. | reverse complement strand
TACCCCGGATGACGGGGAAGGGCTGGCCAATCAGGTTAAGAACGCTGCCAGCCGCCGCCTTATCCCGCTGCACCCCAAGCTGATCGAGCTTGGATTTATCCGCTATGTGCAGGGTCTAGCCAATCAACAGGGCAGGGTGTTTCCCGAATTGAAGCCGGTAGGGGTCGGGCAAAAACTTACAGATAAGTGGGGGCAATGGTTCGGGCGGTATAAGCGCCAGATCGGTATCACCGACAGGACCAAGGTGTTTCACTCGTTCCGCCATACATGGAAAACCCATGCCGTTGACGCGGGCATTGCTGAGCGTGTCTGTCGGGAGTTCCAAGGCCATGAGGGTAAGGACGCCGCAGACAAATACGGGGCAGCGCCATCAATGGCAAAGCTCGTTGAAGCCATTGCATCCTACCGGGTGCCGGGGCTGATATTTCCACTGGCCCCGTAAGTCGATTTTCCGGCCCGTACAGAGGCGGCAGAGGTCGCCGGGTAGGCTGGTCCTATCCAGCGCCTCCGATGGTTCGCTATAGGCCTGCGGACCCGAGTAATTCCGATGGACGCTTGTCGAGTGCGGCGGCAATTTTGATGAGATTTAGGACCGACACGTTCCGCTCGCCGCGTTCGATTTTTCCCATATGGGAGCGGTCGATTTCGGCAGCGTCGGCAAGCGCCTCCTGTGAAAGTCCTACCGTCTTTCGGTGACAGCGAATAGCTTCGCCAAGTTGGGCAAGGCGACCTTCGTGATCCCGGTGTCCTGCAACGCGCTTCACCCACGATGCAATCTTGCCTTGACTATTTTAAGGCCACGGCATTTACGACCCTTTCGTCTATTGATGTGCCATCACCTTTCAACCGCGCAGCAAGGAGAGTGCAATGCTCCGATCTCCGAATAGCATCCGTGGCGTTTTGCACGGTTTCGTTCGACCTGTGGCGTCTATGGCGGTCATGGCAGCCATATGGGTTACGTCCTCCGCTTTAGCTCTGCCTGCGGATGCCGCTATGGTTCAAGAAAATGGCGACCCTGCCAGCGCGCGGGAGTTTCAAAGCGAGCCGATTGCAGAGGGGGTAGCGACTGAGCGCCTTGCACCGAAAGCGCCCATTGATCGCCGAACGTCATCGGAGCTTGTCGGGATGTCGCCTGCGGAGATTGAAGCGCAAATACCTGCATTGCCTACTAGGGAAGTTACTGCTCGGGACATTGCGCCTAAACCCACGGGGGCCAGCCTTATCATGGAAGGCCGCGTTGGGGTGGATATAACGCCCGGAAGCCAGATACCGGATGCCGATGACGCACGAGCTATGCAGGTCGAAGCTACTGAGCGGGAGGCAGTGGACGCGGCGGCTGAGGCTAAGCGGGCGGCGCAGCGGAATCACGCTGTAGAGTTGGCGCGGATCGTTTCGACTGCCGCTAGGAAGGCCGAGGCGGAATATCGTAGAGACAATCCTGGAGCTGACGAGGTCAAAGTATCAAGGGACATTTTTGCCTATGTGAAGCGCCCTCGCGGTTTCGCGAATTATGCGCAGCAGATGGTCGATATGTTCCTAGCTCAGCGCGAGACATTGACTTGGAGTAATGCACGGTTAGCTGAACAGGCGGGCGTGAATTTCCGCTTTGACGCTCCTGCAAGTCTGATGACCGAGCAATTAACGGCAAGCCAGAAAAGGAAGGTCGAGGCGACTCTCGGGCAATGGGGAATGTCGCTTGATCTTAGGAAGCATAATACGATCTCGAAGATCAAACTTGCCCTTCGCGCTCATTTCTCTGCCGAACAGAGCGAGAAGAAGTTTACCGGGACGGTCCATTTCACGGATGTTGAGGTGATCGTAAACGGCAAGCGGCGCGTCATCCAAAAAACCGACAAAGGACCGCGTATCCACGTCGGTAAGCAATGGATGAATGTTGATCGGTTGAAGTCCCTACTGTTGGAAATCTGATTTTCACTACATGTAATGTAGTAGCGCAAAGTGTACACCGGGCCAAATAGGCTGCCAAAAACGGTGCGTCAGTTGGACATGCGGGTCATCGCTTTGTGAAGGTTCGCGAGATGCCATTTTCCCCCGGCAGGGCTGGCAATTTCCCGGTCATTCAAAGCCGTCACCATCTGGCGCATGGTCATCCCTTCGCCCTTCAATTCCCGTAGCACCGGCAGGACCGGCTCTAGGCGTTCCACGGCCTCAGCCTTGTTCCGGGCAGCCTGCACCTTCCCATGCTTCCCTAGCACCTGTCCCCGGTCCTTTGCGGCGGCAAGGGCTGCCTTGGTCCGCTGTGAGATTAGCCCGGCCTCTAGCTCAGCAACGGCTGCCATCTGTGTGACAATGAAGCGGCCCATAGGCCCGGACACCTGAGGCATATCGGCAAAGGCAACATCTGCCCCGCTGTCGATCAGTGTAAGCAGGAAGCGAGTGTTACGGGCTAGCCGATCCAGCTTGGCCACGATCAACACAGCCCGCTCTTTCTTCGCCGCAGCCAGTGCAGCCACAAGCTCAGGGCGTCGGGCTAGCGCATTGCTGCCCTTGCCGGTTTCAACCTCAACATGTTCAGCGATAAGCTCAAGGCCATTGCTCGCTAGGTATCTGGCTACGGCATCCCGTTGCGCCTCAAGCCCTAGTCCGCTCTTGCCCTGTCGGTCGGTCGATACCCGTAGGTACGCGATAGCCTTGGTATGGCGATGATCGTTCATTGTCTGCCCTATCTGTTCATACGTCTACCCTCGTATACCCATGAACAGCGTAAGATGCAATACGGCAATGATCGGCCCGCGCAGCCCAGCCCCGGCCAGCCCACCCTACGGGGACAAACGCGCACAAATGGTCTGAGGTACCCCCGCGCGTGACAATATCATTTTCAGGCCGTGGCCGGGTTTGGCTTGGTTCCCCAAGTCGTTATGGCTTCGCCGAACTCGATATCTACCTTGACCTGATCGCCAGCGGTATGCGGCCCAAGAGAGCCATTGTTGAAAACTGATCCCGGATGACGGGCTATCAGCGTGAGGGAATGTACAAAATCTTTCGCGCCGTCTTCGGCAATCAATTCTGTCAAGCGCCGGTACTGATGCTCAAACATTCGGGTAGTGCAGCTTAGCTGTCTGGCGACGTCCGCTTGCGTCATAATGATGATGTCGATTTCGTCGAACAACGCTCTAAGTCGCCCTTTCAACGAGGGGTCTGTGGTCACTATCACCGGATTGAAGTCAATATTGCAGTTGTCGCCGGTACTGATAACGCCGCTGTTAGCACCACCCACTGTTACGTTCTTGGCCCTTATCTCGCCAAGTGTCGCCTGAGAGCCTTCCGAGATATCTACTAGGGACGAGTATCCATGCACGTTCTCAATATCCATACCCGACGATGTAGCGATGCCGCCTCCTGAAACCCGCAAAAGCGTCGGCTCTTGAACGACTGTACTTGTGGGCAGCCCATGAAAATGGTTCTCGACTATATTCATGGGGCCATCGCCCAGATTGTTATGGCCTTCGGTAGTCTGTGCTGTGCGTCCTTCGCTGGCGGTAACCTGCGGTGTGCGGGTTAGGTGATAGACGACAAAGGCAATAAGAATGGCGGCAATTGCCCACGGCAGGTATGGAGGCGGATCGGCCAATAGCTTGCCTAGCTTCCCTAAATCTGCCGGTAGGTCGGCTGCTGTATTCAAATGCCCATATGCGCCCCACAGGAACGCCAATAGGGAGCCTGCGCCGGAAAAGATTGTTGGCTTATTGAGCTTGGTCATGTTCGGTAAATAGCACGAGCAGGGGAAAGCGATAGTATCAATGTTCCCTCTGCGTTCTTCAATGCAAGACGCGCCGGGTTCGATGCCCAAACAGGGACCCACATCGACGGAAACCCTTGATTTGCCTAGTACAAAGGGCTAGTACAGCCGGGCTAGGCGTTTTAGGAAATCCCTTTATTTTCCAATACTTAGTGGTCCGCCCATCAAATCCTCTTCTGGGCACCATTTGTTCTTCCGGGGGCGTCCGAGAACGTCCCGAAAACGGGAGATTTCAGCCGTTTTTTGTGCTATAGCCGTCCGGTCAAATCCGGGCGGATACGGCACCAATCGGGAACAAAGTGGGTATATCCGAGGGTGCGATTCCGTCCTTTAGCGAGGACAGTATCTCCCATGGGCACCCTTTTTGCCACGACCGTCGCCAACGCCAAACCTCGAGATCGAGATTATAAGCTGTCCGATGGTCGTGGTCTCTATCTCCTTGTTCGCCCAAATGGCTCGAAGCTTTGGCGCTTCAATTATCGCTATCTCGAAAAGCACCGGACGCTTGCCTTCGGAGCATGGCCGGAGGTCGGCTTGGCCGACGCCCGATCGCGGCGGGACGAAGCGCGCCAGTTGATTGCCGCCGGTCTCGATCCGTCGCACGAGCGGAAAGTCCTGATGGCCAAGGCTCGTATCGCGGAGAACGACACCTTCAAGACCGTGGCGAAGGAATGGATCGCCAAAAACGAGCGCGAAGGCATGGCGGAGATCACGCTCAGCAAAATCCGATGGCTGCTCGACAAGGCGTATCCGAAGATCGGCGCCCGTCCGATCGCCAAGATCACCCCTCACGAAGTCCTCGTCGTCCTCCGGTCGGTCGAGGCGACCGGTCGCTATGAAAGCGCGCGCCGGATGTGCAGCGTCCTCGGGCGGGTGTTCCGCTATGCCGTTGCCACCACGCGCGCGGAACGGGATCCTACCGGCGACCTGCGCGGCGCGCTCATCGTGCCCAAGCCCAAGCATCTTGCCGCAATCACCACAGCGAACCGGGCCGGCGAACTGATGCGCGCGATCGAAGGCTATACCGGCCACGCGATTACCCTGTTCGGACTTCGGCTGTCGGCGCATTTGTTCGTTCGTCCAGGGGAACTGCGCCAGGCCGAATGGAGCGAGTTCGACTTCGACCGATCCGTCTGGAACATCCCCGCGGAGAAGATGAAGATGCGGCGCGCACACCGGGTGCCGCTCTCGAGCCAGGCGGTGGGGATATTCGAAGAGCTCTGGGACCTGACGGGTACAGGGCGCTATTGCTTCCCATCCTTCCGCACCGACCGGCGGCCGATGTCCGAAAACACGGTGAACGCCGCGTTGCGTGCGCTTGGCTTCGGGCAGGAGGAGATGACCGCCCATGGTTTCCGCGCCATGGCGGCGACGCTGCTGAACGAGAGCGGGCGGTTCCACCCGGATGCGATCGAGCGGCAATTGGCACATATGGAGAATGATGGTGTGCGGCGTGCCTATACGCGCGGCGAATATTGGGACGAACGGGTCGCAATGATGTAGTTCTGGTCGGATGAACTCGACCGCTTGCGTAGCGGCGCCAAGCTACTCAAGCCCAACTTTGGAGGGCGGCGCGCGGCTGGGGGGTGACCCAGGTCAATCGAGGCGTTTGGTATCGTAAACAACGATGTCGTTGGCCATCAGCTTGAGGTCCGAGAGACGCTCCGCGATCGCGGTTGGTGCGATCCTGGTTTCCAGCGATTGGTGATAGGCCCGCGCAAACTCGACCAGCTCCGCAAATTTGGGATCGATGTCTTCGGCTCCCTGCCAGGTGGCGATGAGGCTGGCGAGGCCATCAATCTTCCGCTTGCGCTCGATCTGGCGCTGCAGGAAGGTGATCCGGTTAGCCTTCAACGCGGGCCTGTCGTTCGCGCTCCTTCCTGAGCTTTCCCTGGTCGGCGAAGTCCTGTTTCCATTTTGCGTCCCGTTCGCGGCGCGCCTTCCGAGCCGTCGCAACGCGTTGTTGAGATTGTTTTCGCAGATCGGCTGTCGCCAATCGTGCAGGGCAGGGAAGAGATAGTGGCCGGGATTACTGAGCGTAACGAGCTCGCGAAGCAGTGCGAGGCTCTGCGACGATAGCGGCACGGCATGTGGCCGGCGCATTTTCGTCCTCGCCGCGGGAATGGTCCACACGGCATTGTCGAAGTCGATGTCACTCCATTCCGCCGCCCGCAGTTCGCCCGGGCGCAAGAAAACATGCGGGGCGAGTTGGAGTGCGATCCGCGTTTCGGGGCGCCCCGTGTAGCTTTGGATGGCGCGAAGCAGCTCGCCAACATGTCGCGGGTCGAGGATCGCGGCGCGGTGCGTTACTTTCGGAACGATCAATGCACCGCGAAGAACCTCGACATGGTTATGTTCGGCCCGGAGAGTCGCGATCGCGTATCGAAAGATGCGTCCGGCGAATCCGCGGGTGCGAACGGCGGTTTCGTGAAGGCCACGGCGTTCGATCAGCTTGAGCGCGATGAGCAGATCGTACGGCGATACACTGCCGACCGGCCTCGATCCGATGTGCGGATCGAGCAGATCCCGAAACCAGCGCAGCTTGGCAAGCGTGGCAGGCGCTTTGCCTTCGGCTTTCATCTTGTCGATATATTCATCGGCAATGGCGCGGAAGGTTGCCGCGGAGCCGACCATGGTCACGAGCTTGCTCCGTTTGGCGACAGCCGGATCAATTTCTCCCGCGATCTGGTCGCGGGCGTCGTGGCATTTCGCGCGGGCGGTGCGCAATCCGACTTGCGGAAACTTCCCGAGCGAGAGTCTTCGCTCGCGGCCGTACAGGCGGTATCTGAAGCGCCAAAGGCGCGAGCCATTGGGTTGGATCAGCAGGAAGAGCCCATTGCCGTCGTAGATCTTGTATGGTTTCGAGCGTGGGCGGAGCGACTGTATCTGCCGGAGGGTCAACATGGACGTTACCTCAAGTGTCAGTTGATGGTCGTCCGATGCTGCGCGCCTATGCGCGCGAGAGCAACAATGCTGCCGCCTGGCACCGCGAAAGCGCCGAAAAATCGTTTTATTTCAATGTGTTGGATGGTGCCGCTTACAGGACTCGAACCTGTGACCCCATCATTACGAATGATGTGCTCTACCAACTGAGCTAAAGCGGCAACGAGGGGCGCCACTAGCAGCGAGACCGGATGTTGACAAGCGCCCTCTGGCATTTGTTTTCGGCTCCCTGGGCGATGACTGTTTTGCCGGTCCGGTAAATTTCTGCGGCTGGCGGCAGGGGATTTCGGCGGGTCGGCGTCTATGATCCAATATCGCCTTGCCGCCGATCTGATTGGAGCCGGTCCCGATGACGCAATCCTTTACGCGCGAAGAATTCTACGACCTCGTCTGGTCGAAGCCGATGACGCACCTGGCGAAGGAGTTTCGGCTTTCCGACGTCGCGCTCCACAAGATCTGCAAGAAGCACGATATTCCCAAACCCCCGCTCGGCTGGTGGGCGAAAAAGCAGGCCGGAAAACCGGTGAGGCAGACGCCGTTACCACCCGCCGCCGAGGACAAGGAGACCAGGATCAGCATCACGGCTGGCGAATTGCGCGGGGAACCGGAGCTTATGGCCGTCGCGCGCGAAGAGGCCCGGATCGCGGCATCCAGCATCGACAGCGAAGCGGATGTACCGTCTCATCCGATCATCGAGCGGACGACCGCGAAGTTGCGGAAGGCGAAACCCGCTGCCGGCTCTATTCTGGTGTCGGTGGAAGGTGCCGGAGTCGTTCGCGCCCTGATCGGTCCCGAGTCCGTGGATCGCTTCGAGCAGGTGCTGAACCGTATCGTCGCCGCAGCGGCGACGCTGGGGATCAAATTCGAGCGCTGCGATAAGGGCGCGGTCTTCATGTGCGATGGGGAGGCGATCGGCTTTTCGGTTTCGGAACTCACGCGACGCGAGAAGCATGTGCTTACCGAGAAGGAGCAGGCGGAGTACGCTGCCTGGAAGAGCAAGCGGGACCGCTATTGGGCTCGGCGAAGCACGCCGCGGGGTTGGGATGACGACGATGATGTTGATCTATTTCCACCGCGCTTTCCCGAATGGGACTATCATCCTACCGGCCAGCTCTCGTTCGAGCTCGATCAACAGCATTTCTGGAATGCGAGCCCGCGCAAATCCTTCCGTGACGCCAAGGTTCAACGTCTCGAACTGATCGCGGGCGATATTGCGGTCGGGATTGCCGTCTATGGCGCGGCAATGAAAGCAGACCGCATTCGCCGGGAAGAAGATGCGCGACAATGCGAGGAGGAGAGACGGCAGCGCGAGCAGGCCGAGCGTGCAGAGCATGTCGAAAAACGCCGCTATGAAGCACTCGACAATATTCTCGATGAACTCGCTGCGCTCGAACGCCTGCGCAGCCTGGTCGGCGGCTTGCGTTCGGAACTCGCTTCGACAGCGGAAGGACGGGCCGAGGCGTTCCTTGCATTCGCGGAGAAGCGCCTGGCGATCCGCGAGGCAGCCTTCTCGGCGGATGGGCTACAGCGGCGCTTCGAAAAGAACAGGCTTTTCGGTGACGACGACGACCATGATTTTCGCCCGTCCCGATACTATTTTTGACGCGGCTGGCGCCCTGGTGGGCCGACGTCCGTGCCCGGCCGAATCAGGCGAGCTTTTGATGCAAGGCAGTCATTCGGGACTCGAACCACTGCACTGAATTTTATCTAGGCTCAGGACCTATTAAATAGCTTGCAGAGGTGGTGATTGGTTGATTCAGTGGTGGCGCGAGGAGGCGTTGTCATGAGTGATCTGATCTGGTTGTCGGAAGCGCAGATGCGCAGGATCGAGCCCTATGTTCCGCTTTCGCACGGGGTGCCTCGGGTCGATGATCGGCGGATTATCAGCGGCATCGTCTTCGTGATCCGCAATGGCTTGCGGTGGCGTGATGCGCCTGCGGCGTACGGGCCGCCAAAGACGATCTACAACCGGTTCATCCGCTGGAGCCGGATGGGCGTGTTCAACAAGATATTCGCGGCGCTGGCCGCCAAGGGCGGCAAGCCGGATCAGTTGATGATCGACGCGACCCATCTCAAGGCGCACCGGACGGCGGCCAGCCTGCTCAAAAAGGGGCTGTTCCCCGACGTATCGGTCGCACCAAGGGCGGCCTGAACTCCAAGCTCCATGCCGTCTGCGATGGCCAGGGCCGGCCACTGGTCATGCTGCTCAGCGAAGGGCAGATGAGCGACTACAAGGGCGCGGCGCTGATGATCGACGCCTTGCCCAAGGCCAAAGCGCTGTTGGCGGATCGGGGCTACGATGCCGACTGGTTCCGCGCCGCTCTGACCGAGCGCGGCATTGCTCCCTGCATCCCGTCAAAGGTCAACCGCAAGGTCCCGATCCCCCACGACACTGTGCTCTACCGCCAGCGCCACAGGATTGAGAACATGTTCGGAAAACTCAAGGACTGGCGTCGCATCCACACCCGTTACGACCGATGTGCACACACATTCATGTCAGCCATCTGCATCGCCGCAACCGTCATCTTCTGGCTCAATCAATGAGTCCTGAGCCTAGATTGCGCGACACGTTGAGATAGGCGGCGAACACCGGCTGCGACACATGCTCGCGCTCGCGGATCGCGCGGATTTCATCACCCGCCAGCGTCGGCACCGGGGCAAGGCACGCTTCGTCAAAGGTGCGCAAGGTCGCGCGCGACACCACGCCCGCGTCGTGCGCGTCGCTCATCATCTCATGGATCGCGCCCGCGGATCATTCGTCTCAAGACGGTGCTTCATCGCACCGGCCTTTCCCGCTCCACCCTCTACCGCAAGATCGCGGACGGGACATTTCCCGGGCAGGTGTCTATCAGCATCCACGGCGCCGGGTGGCATGAATCGGCCGTCATCGCTGGGTTGCTGACCCGGCGAACTACCGTGCCGATGACAGCGAAAGGGCCGCCCCATGAAGGCGCCTCGGGGGCTTCGCGGCTCGCTTCCTCACCGGCGATTGGTCGTAAGTGGCGGCCGCCCCCCGCGCTCACGAACCAAGGGAACGGTCGCGAAGGGCTTGATGTCGAAGGCCTCGTAGATCTCGCTCGGGAAATAGACGCGGCCCTGCGCAACGGTCATCCGGATGCCGTGCAGGGCGTCGAGGCTTCTCGACGGATCGCCAGTTACGAGAAAGAAGTCGGCGGACTTACCCGCCTCGATCGTTCCCCAGTTCTTCTCATGGCCGAGGTATCGCGCGCTTTCGATGGTGGCGCGTGCGAGCGCCTGCGCCGGGGTCATTCCCGCGCGCACGAACAGGTCGAGTTCGCGCCGGATGATAAACCCGTTGTTATCGTCGGCGCCCGGCAGGATCATGATCCCGCGACGGTTCATCTCGCGGGTGAGCTCGATCATCTTTTCGGCGGCGCCATCATAGGCCGCATCGTCCGCCGGGGTCTTGACCGGCATGATCGTGAAGCCGGGAAGCACCGAAATCATGCGGCCCGCCTTGAACTCCTTCGGAAAGTGGCTGAACCACCAGCCATCCTCGGGCTCGACCTCGCCCGTGCGATTGGTGAGGAGCCGGCGCATGATCGCGAGCGTCGGCTCGAACGCGATCTTGCGCGATTCCATCTGGTCCAGCGTGCGGCGCACCGCGGGGCTGCCGATGTCGAGTCCGAAGAAGCGCGACATGGCGGTGAGCCGAAGCGGCGTGCGCGTGTCTTCGCCGGGCTTCAGCACCCAGCCCAGCATCAGCTGGTTGGCGTGCGTGATCTCGTCATAGCCGCTCTCGATCATATGATCGGCGTCGGTAAAGGCCGGGATATGGCCCGCGACCCGGAGCCCGAGCCGGTGCGCCTCGTGCGCGATCGCCGGGACCCAGCTTGCGTCGAGCGAATTATAGATCTTGATCTGCCAATAGCCATGCGCGGCATACCACCGCACTGCCGCCAGCGCCTCGGCTTCGCTCTTCGCGACGATACCGCTGCCCTTCAGCGATACGGGACTGTCGCCCTCGATCATGCCGCTGAGAAGAAGGCGTGGGCCGGGCAAGCGGCCGCTCGCGATTTGCGGGAGGTAATGCGCGACATAGTCATTGTCCGAACCCATGTCGCGCGCGGTGGTGACGCCGCCAGCCAGCGAGAGCCACACCCCTTCGGGATAGGAAAGGCCCAGATGGAAATGGGTGTCGTGGAGTCCGGGGACGAGCGTTCCCCCTTCGCCCTCGATGATCGTCTCGTCCTTGCCCGAGGCATTGGCTGCGCCGATGGCTTTGATGACGCCATTCTCGAACAGGACCGAGGCAGGCGCTCCAAGATTGCCCGCGGCGGGGTCGAAAATGCGGATGTTGCGCACCCGAACCGGCCCCTTGAAATCGTGCAGGAGCTTCGCCTGGAGCGCGGCATGCGCCTCTTCCTCGCGCCGGGCCGTGGCCGCGCGGAGCGCCGCGGCGACGGGCAAGCGGTCCGCGAGAACGAGATCGCCGTCGCCGACCGCGACCAGCCTGCCGTCGGCGTCGAGACGTATCGTCTCACTCTTGCGGCCGGGCAGGCTGATTTCATAAGCGACCAGTCGGTAGCCGGCGACCGTCTCCTCGCCGATCCGCTTGAGTTCGGCGCGCCCTTCGGGCGTCGCCGGGAGCTTGTGGTCCGGCGACTTGAGGAGGAGCCGAGCATAGAGACCCAGCGCCCAGGGACTGGCTTCCTTGGGTGTGAAGAGCGTGGGGCCGGGGGCTGCGAGCGTTTTCGGGGCGTCGCTGCCTCCGATACGGATTGTCTCGCCATCGCGCTTCAGCGTCACCGTCTTGGCACTCGGCCCCGCGGACCCGATGCTGCCGAAATCCGACCTCGTGTCGATCCGCCAGTCGACAGGCCAGCCTTCCGCATCGCGTTCGAGCCTTTCGTGCGTCTCGGTGCCGCGGCCATTGTCTTTCGATTGCCAATCGATCTCAAGCACGCCGCCCGTATCGCGAACGACAAGGTCGCCGGCCTTGCCACCGCGTTCGGACAGCAGGACATAGGTCTCGGGATCGGCCGCCAGGGCAGGATCCGTCAGCACGAGCGCGGAGATAAGGGAAAGCACCGCCGTAACGCGAATCCGACGACCGTTCATGCATGGCCTCCCTTGTAGAATGCGGCGAGATCGGCGGTTGTGCGCGGCCGAAGCCCCATATCCTCGTAGACACCGTGGCCGGCGGGGTAGAGCGCGCTCGTGAAGCGATCCTTGGGTAGCGCCGCTTCGAGCCGGGCCTTGGAAGGCGCGAAAGGAACGATCAGGTCATAATAGCCGGTAACGAGGAAGACGCGCAGCGCGCGGTTCGCGCGCATCAGGTCGGCGAGGATCAGGTCGGTCCGTGGCTCGCGCACCGTGGCCTGATTCCAGCTGCGGGAAATCTCCATTGGGTCACGCGCATAGGATCCGGCGGCCGGGTAGTGGAGTTCGGTGCGGATGAGCGCCTCGATCGAGGCGGTCCGGTCGAAGCCGCTGTCGCGAGTGAGCACCGACGCGGTTTCGCCTGGCTGGGGGGCGGGACGGGTCTGGCGCCCGTCGCTGACCTCGAGCAGGAGGCCGCGGCTCGCAAGCAGGCCGGTGGCATATTGCTCGAGCGGCAGCACAAGGTTCGCTTCGGCAATGCGCGCAGCCGGGAGGCCGATATAGTCGGATATCCTTGCGGCAACCGCGTCGCGTTCCGCTCCGCCGAGCGCCTTGCCCTTGTCGAGCGCGGCCTGATAGGGGCCGTCGGCATAGCGAATGGCGTCGGCCACGACCTTGTCGGCCGTGTCCGCGCGATAAGCGCCAAGGCCGTGGTGATGAGCGACGGCGGCCATGGAAGGGATCATCGCGGCCGGGCTGTAGCTCTCGTCCCAATTATAGTCGCCGCCGAGCGGTGCCAGGGTCGGCGCGACGAGCGTGATGCCCGCGAGGCCGATCTTGCGCTCGGCGAGATTGCGCGCAACCTGTCCCGCCCGCGTCCCGCCATAGCTCTCGCCAACGATATAGACGGGCGCGTCGGGACGGCCATGCCGCGTCAGCCAGTCGATGATGAAGTCGGCGAATGCGCGGCCATCCTCCTCGACACCCCAATATTCGGGTTTGGTCGAGGTATCGCCCATCCGGCTGAATCCGGTGCCGGGCGCGTCGATGAAGACGAGGTCGCTGACATCGATAATGCTGTGCTCATTGTCGACGAACCGGTAGCCCGGCGCGGCGGGCGTCGTATCGGTGATCCGGGGCGAAAGATGCTCGCGCAGATGCCAGGTCGATCCGCCGGGGCCCCCGTTCCACAGAAAGGTAACGGGCCGCCGCTTGCTGCTCCCGCGCGCCATATAGGATACCGCGAAGATCGTGACCCTTGGGACGCCGGCCGCGTTGCGCATGATCGTCTCGCCGGTCTCCGACACCCATTCCACCCGCTTGCCGCGCACCTTAAGAGCGCCGGCTGCTCGCCCATAGGGTGGCGGCGCGGGAGGAGCCGCGAGAGCAGGGCAGGCGAGAGCGCCCACGCCCGCCATCGCGGCGCCGAGGAGCAAGCGGCGGGAGATCGCGGATTGATTGAGGTTCGTCATGGACGCGCATCCCATGGCTGTGAGGGGGCGGGCGGCGCGCTTGCCCTCGACCTGATCTGGCGTCCGAAGGGCGCCTTGATCGCGATGCCGATCGCGCCTGGGATCGCGATCGCAAACACGGCGCCGGCAAAATAGCCCGTGCCTCGGGGAGCTTCGTTCGATTCCGTCATTGTTCCCGCTTTCGCTTGTGCAATTGCTTTCCTCCTACCGGCAAATATCCGCCATTGCTTGCCGCGTGCCCGCGCCGTGCGGCATAGATTATGCGAATTGCCGCCCAGGATAGCCGCTGCCGAATAGAATATTCGGCAAAGCGGAGAGCCTTGCTCGCGAAATTCAGGATGGCCGCCCGGCTGCGGATAGAAATTGCTCGAATTGGCAGGTTGACGCGAAATCGACCCGCATTTTTCGGGCATCTTCTGCGAATGCGACTAATTTTTCCCGCGCCAATCGATAATTTCTTCCTTGCTTCCCTGTGGTTCGCCCGGGGCGGGAGTGCGAGGCGCGCGAGGACGCGAAATCCGGGAGGGTGGAATGAAGACGTTTTTGCTGGCGGCGGCAGTCTGCATGGCGGGACTGCCCGGAACCGGCTACGCCAAGGCGCAGCCGGCGCCATCCGACGCCGGCGTTTTTGCCGCTGCCACGGCGATCCAGCCCAAGGTCGTCGCCTGGCGCCGCGACATCCATCAACATCCCGAACTGTCCAATCAGGAGGTCCGCACCGCGAAGCTGGTCGCCGATCATCTCCGCCGCCTCGGCTTTGAAGTCCGCGCCGGGGTCGCGAAGAACGGCGTTATCGGCGTCCTGCGCGGCGGCAGGCCCGGCCGCACGATTGCCCTGCGCGCCGACATGGACGCGCTTCCGGTCGCCGAGAAAAATGATCTGCCCTTCGCGTCCAAGGCGACCGCACAGTGGAACGGCGAGACCGTTCCGGTCATGCACGCCTGCGGTCATGACGCCCATGTCGCGATGCTGATGGGTGCCGCCGAGGTGCTCGCATCGATGAAGGCCGGCCTCACCGGCACCGTGGTGTTCGTGTTTCAGCCTGCCGAAGAAGGCGCGCTGGGCGTTGAAACCTGGGGCGCTGCGCAGATGCTCAAGGAGAATGCCTTCGCTTCGCCGAAGCCCGACGCCTTTTTCGGCATCCATGTCGTGCCCGGAAAGGCCGGCTCGCTGAATTGGCGGTCGGGTCCATTCATGGCCGGCGCCGACAGCTGGGAACTTGCGGTGAGGGGGCATCAGACCCACGGCGGCCTCCCTTGGCTCGGGATCGATGCCGCCTCGGTCGCGGCGGATATCGTGACGAGCTTCAACCAGCTCGCCGCGCGCCAGATGGAAGTCTCGAAAGCACCGACCGTCCTGTCGGTCGGCCAGATCAAACTCGGGGTGCGCCACAACATCATCCCCGGTCAGTTCGACATGAGCGGCACGCTGCGCACCTTCGACCCCGAAATGCGCAAGTTCGTCCTCGCGCGCATGGAAGCGGCGATAAAGTCGATGGAAGTGAAATATGGGGTGCAATCGACCTTCAAGCTCATTCTGAGCCTGCCGGTGACGACAAACAGCGCGGCCCTGTCAATGCAGCTGGCGCCGACGCTCGAGCGGGCAGCGCCGGGCCTCGCGCGCGGCGACGCCGATTTCGTCATGGGCTCGGAGGATTTTGCCGAATATGAAAAAGTCGCCCCGATCTTCTTCGCCCACCTCGGTATTGGGGAGTCCGCCCCGAACCATTCGCCGGCCTTTATCCTGGATGAAACGGCGCTGGAGGTCGGGGTTCGGGCCCAAGTGTTTACCGTTCTGGATTTCCTGAACGGTCCCGCGATCAAGGTGAATTGATATGGCATTGCCGCGCAGTCCCCGTAATGCGAAGCTTCCGCTTCTCGCCTCCGTCGCTTTTACGTTCCTGTCGCCACCCGCCGCCGTCGCGCAGGAGCCGCCGCGTCCGGTCGACACATCGGCGTTCGGCAAGATCGGCGCGGCCTGCGCCGAGCTTCGCTACGCCGACTTCTCGACGATTGAGGACGCGATGACTCAGGTCACCAGTGCCCGCCCGGTTGCGGGCGCAGACGGCACCCCGGACTATTGCGAGGTCGAGGGCTATATCTGGCGCGCGACCCGGTTCCGGCTTCGTTTCCCGCTCGAAAACTGGAACCGGAAAATGGTGGTGCAGGGCGGCGGAGGCCAGACCGGCGATCTTCCCAATGATCCGCAGGCCAGGAGCGGGCGTGCGGCGCCGCTTCGCAAAGGCTATGCCGTCGTCAACCAGAATGGCGGCCATTTCTCGACCCTCACCGACACCAAATGGTCCTATTTCAACGAGCCGGCGATGATCGATTTCGGGATGCGCACGCCCTATGTCGTGAGCGTCGCGAGCAAGGCGATCCTCGCCCATGTCTTCGGCGAAAAGCCGCGGCGCGCCTATTTCGAGGGCTGTTCCAACGGCGGGCGCGAGGCGATGATGATGGCGCAGCGCTTCCCCTGGGAGTTCGACGGCGTGATCGCCGGTGCCCCGTCGATCGATGTGCGCGGGCTGACGATCAATCTGTTCCACGGCGCCGCCCTGCTGCGCGACCAGAGCCGCGCGGGCTTTGATCTCGCCGCAGCGCAGACCCTCCATAAGGGCGCGATCGGCCAGTGCGACAAGCTCGACGGCAAGCTCGATGGCCTCATCGGCGATCCGCGCGTCTGCAAGGTCGATTTCAGACCCCTCATGTGCAAAGGCGAGGCATCGACCTCCTGCCTGACCGAGCGACAGGCGGACATCGCCCGCCAGATGTACGCGGGGCCGCGCAACGCTGCCGGACAGCCTTTCACGGCACGTAGCGCCTATCCGGGGTCGGAGCTTTCCTGGATCAGCTTCATCACGCCGCGCTGGACGATCGATTATGGCAATGAACTCATGCGCGCAGCGCTCTATCCGCCGCCGCCGCCCGGGTGGATCCCGGATCCCGCCCGGCTCGAAGATTATGCGAAGCGGATGGGTGTGATCGAGGGCCTGACCGCGCCGACAAATCCCGACCTCACACAGTTCAACGCCGCGGGCGGCAAGATGATCGCCTATTATGGCTGGACCGATGCGTTCGGCGGCGCGGATGCGATCATGAACTATTATGAAGCCGCCGAGCGCGTCGGCGGCGGCGAGGAGGCCACCCAGGACTATTTTCGCCTCTTCATGATGCCCGGCATGGATCATTGCGGCGGCGGCGAAGGCGCCTTCGTCTATGACTATCTTGGCGAGCTCGATAAATGGGTGGAAAGCGGGAAGGCTCCCGCCAGTCTCACCGGCTTCCATCCGGGACCCGAGGGCAAGCCGCAGTTCAGTGCGACGGTCGTGCCCTATCGTTCGAAAAGACAATAGCAGCAGATGGCGAAGCTCTCAGGTTCAAGGACAGGCAGAATGATCTTGGTTTGGAAAGCTCACCGCGGTGCGGGCTCGGCGTTCAGGCTTGCGGCACTGGCTGTGACGATGAGCGCGCTGGCGATAACCGGCGCCGCGGCTGCCCCGACGGCAAAGGAGGCGGACGCCAGCCCCGCCCTGACCATGCCGAAGCCGGCTCCCGATGTCGTCACCCGGATTTCGGAGCGTCCGCTGCGCGTCGAGGACGTGGCCTCCGCGAAACGGTTCGTGTCGCAGCACGCGACGCATATCCGCGGCAAGGACATAAAATATCGGGCGGTCGCGGGCGAGACCTACATCACCAATCTCTACGGCGAACCGACGGCCAGCATCTTCTCCTTTTCCTATCTGGTCGATGCGCCGGCCAGCCGCGACCGGCCGGTGATGTTCGTCTTCAACGGCGGTCCCGGCTCATCCTCCTTCTGGCTTCACATGGGTGTTGTCGGGCCGCGCCGCGTCGTTCTCGACCGCGAGATAAACCCCAGCAACCTTCCGCCTTTCGGCTATCAGGACAATGATCTGAGCCCGCTCGACGTGGCGGATCTCGTGTTCGTCGACCCGGTGGGTACGGGCTTCAGTCACGCGGTCGGAAATGCCAAGGCAAGCGACTTCTACGGCGTAGAGGAAGATGCCGACGCCAATGCGCGTTTCATCGAGGCGTGGCTCACCGAACATGGCCGGTGGAATTCGAAAAAATTCCTCATGGGGGAGAGCTATGGCGGCACCCGCGCCGCGGTCATGCCCCGCGCCCTCATGGGCGGACCTTTTTTTGGCGGCACGCTGCGCGGAATCACGATCGACGGGATTGTGATGGTGTCGCCGTCGCTCTCGCCGACACTCGCGCCCGATACGAGCGCGATGGCCACCGCGCTGGACTTGCCCACCCTCGCGGTCACCGCATGGTATCACGGCCGGGTCGCGCGCGACGGGCGCTCCGCCGGGCAATTTTATGAAGATGTGAAGCGTTTCGGCGCCACCGATTATAAGGACGCGCTCGAGCGCCTCGCCAAGGGGCAGCTTTCTGCCGCCGGAAAGTCGGCGGTCGCGGCGCGGCTCGCGGCGCTCACCGGCGTGGCCGCCGATGAATGGGAGCGGCGCGATCTTCGGCTTCCGGTTGGCGAGTTTCGAAAGCTTCTGCTGGGGAAGCAGGGACTCGAAGCGGGGGCTTATGACAGCCGCTATACGATGCCGCTCGCCAACAGCGGGCGCGATCCGGTTGCGGACGATCCGGCGATGGGCAAATATTCCCCTGGCTTCGTCGCGGCCTTCCATCAGATGTTACGCAACGAGCTCGGGGTTTCGATGCCCATTCCCTACAATTTCATCACTTGGGCCGACGTGAACTTCGGATGGCGCTGGAACCGGCCCGCCGGCGGCCCCGATGCGACGCCCGTGCGCGATCTTGCAATGGCGATGCGACGCACCGAAGGAATGCGGCTGATGGTTGCGAGCGGCCTCTATGATTTCGTGACGACGCCAGCTGATGCAGAGCATGATCTCGCGGGCGGGAATCTGCCTCGCGATCGTGTTTTCCTGCGAAACTATGAATCTGGTCACATGCTCTATCTCGGCGACACCGCGGAGGCTTTCGCAAACGATGTGCGCGCCCTGATCGAGAATAAGCTGCGCTGACCGGGCAAGGCAGGGAATTTAGAGCGCCAGGCGTCCCCGAATTGGGATTGCGGTCGATTGTTTGAACTCGAGCAGGGTGACGGTCGAGACGATGTCGCGGACGCCGGGCAGCTTCAGGATCGTCTTGAAAACGAATTTTTGATATTCTTCCAGAGAGCCCGAGATGACCTTGATGAGGACGTCGCGCTCACCGAAGATCGTGTGGCACTCGAGGATTTCGGGCGTGATCTCGATCTTGCGGATGAACTCGGCACGCTGATCGTCGCCCAGCGAATCCATCTTCAGCGTCGCGAAGACGAGGACGCTGTCGCCGAATTTCTTGCGATCAAGGATTGCGACCTGGCGCTTCACATATCCTTCTTCGCGAAGCCGCTGAAGCCGCCGCCAGCAGGGCGACTGCGAAAGGCCGACCTTCTCGGCAAGTTCGGTCGTGGAGAGGCTCGCGTCCTTCTGAATCTGCTCCAGGATGCGAATGTCAAATGCGGTGAGTGCTTCGGTCATGGCCCGCCTCGAAAAATGACATTTTTATGGCCATTGCGGCTTTTTGCAACATAAATTTGACGATCTTTGGATGAGAGGAAGCGGTTTTATACCTAAATCAGCTGCTCCAACGCGGATACATTCCAGCACAGTCATCGGCGGCCAGGCAACGGGCGGCGAATAGCTTGCGCTGCGATCCGCAGATTGGCGGTGAAATTATGCGCGCGATGCGGCCATATTTGGAATTTCGCATAAAGATCGCGAAAATACCCGCTAATCTTTGCCACAATGTCCGCACTTCGACGGCGGGCCGGGTCCATGCTGGAGAGGGCGATCCCGAGATGACGGTTCCATATTATGCGGCGCATCAGGTCGAGGCGCTGCTGGATTTTCCCGGCGGCATTCAGGCCATGCGCGAGGCCATGGCATCGCTGTCGGCAGGAGGGCCGCAGCCGCTCCGGCAAATCTTTCCGCTCGGGGACGAGCGCCTGTTTGCGGTGATGCCAGGGAGCCTCGAGGCCCAATCGCTGTTCGGCGCCAAGGTCATCAGTTTCTTTCCGCAGCCCGGAGAGGCCGGCCGCTGGCGGCATCGCGGTATGGTGCTCTGTTTCGATGGCGAAACGGGTGAGCCGGTGTGCCTTGCCGATGCCGAGGCGGTCACGACGATCCGCACGGCCTGCGCCTCGGCGGCGGCGACCGACGCGCTTGCCCGCGCCGATGCCGATGTCCTTGCTGTCTTCGGCACCGGGACGCAGGCGGCATCTCACATTCGGGCGCTCGCGCATGTCCGCCCTTTCCGCAAGATGATCATCTGGGGGCGTTCGGAGGAGCGCGCCGCCGCGATGGCCGCGCGCTTCGAAGCCGAACTCGGTGTCGCTGTCACGGGTACGGCAGACGGCCAAGGCGCTGCCGGCGAAGCGCAGGTGATTTGCACCACGAGCAGCTCCGCCGAACCGATCCTCCTGCACGAATGGATTCGGCCGGGAACCCATGTCAATCTCGTGGGATCGAGCTTCCTCGGCCCGGTCGAGGTCGATTCCGCGCTGGTCGCCGCGGGCCGCTATTTCGCCGACTATCGTCCGTCCGTCCTCGCGCAGGCGGCGGAATTTGCCGTCGCGCGTGACGCAGGGCTCATTACCGACGAGCATGTCGTCGGCGAAATCGGCGATGTTTTCGCGGGTCGCGTCGCGGGCCGCGAGGACGAGGACCAGCTCACCATCTATAAATCGCTCGGGCACGTCGTGCAGGATCTGGCCGCCGCCCTCTATGTCCACCGCCGTTCCAGCATCGGGAGCTGAATTGCATGAACTCCATTTCGCTTCGTCTCGTCCTGGCCGCGCTGGCGGCCGCGGCCAGCCCGACGGCGATCGCGGCCCCGGTCGAGCAACTGACCGTCGTCTCAAATGGCGAGAAGGTCGGCTCGGTGGTCGCCACGACGGACGGCAACCATGTGACGGTCGATTTCGGAATCGACAATAATGGCCGCGGCGCCAAGCACCGGCAGGAAATCGACCTTGGCACCACGGGCGTTCCCACGCAGATCACCGTCAACGGAACCTCGCTGATGGGCGGTCCGGTTGCCGAGGAATATCGCTGGAGTGCCGGGAAGGCGACCTGGACCAGCCAGGCCGACCGGGGTAGCGCCAGGCGCCCGGATCCCGCTGTATACATCGTGAACGACGACAACCCATATATGCTCGGCATCTACGCGCGGGCCGCTCTTGCTTCGGCTGGCGGCTCGGTCGACGTGCTGCCCGCCGGCCGGGTCACGATCGCGAAGCTTCGCGATCTCAAAATATCGGGCAAGGACGGCGCGGCCGTCGACGTCTCGGTCTACCGGCTCCAGGGCGTTCAGCTCAATCCGAGCTACCTCGTGCTCGACGGCGACAAACGCCTCTTCGCAGCCTTCGGCGCGGGCGATGTCGGGACGACGATTCGCGAGGGATTCGAGAAAGACGTGCCGACGCTCGGCAAGCTCTACACCGAGCTCGAAACCGAACGGATGGGCGACCTTCAGGCGAAACTTGCCCACCGCTTCACCGATCCGGTCCGCATCACCAATGTTCGCATCTTCGATCCCCGCACGGGGCAGCTCTCGCCACTGTCCCATGTCGTCGTGATGCGCAACCGGATCACGCAGATCATGCCGGCGCAGGGCGCGCCGGCGGCGGCCGGCGAGGTGCTGATCGACGGTGAGGGGGGCACCCTCTATCCGGGCCTTCACGACATGCACGGCCATGCGACTCTCGAGTCGGGTCTCATGTATCTCGCCGCCGGGGTCACCAGTGTGCGCGACATGGGCAACGACAATCGCTTCATGCAGGCACTGCTGCCGATGATCGACACGGGCAAGGTCGCCTGGCCGCGCATCATTCCCTCGGGCTTTATCGAAGGCCGCAGTCCCTTCTCGGCGCGCTACGGCTTCATTCCGGAAACGATCGATGACGCATTGAAGGCGGTTCGCTGGTATGCCGACCGCGACTATGCCGAGATCAAGCTCTACAACAGCTTCAATCCCGACTGGGTGAAGCCGGTCGCTGCGGAGGCGCATCGCCTCGGACTTCGCGTCTCGGGGCACGTCCCCGCGTTCGATACGCCCGATCGCGTCGTCGAGGACGGCTACGACGCCATCGCCCATATCAACCAGCTGATGCTCGGCTGGATCCTCGAGCCGGGCGAGGATACCCGCACCGCCCTGCGCCTCACCGCCATGTCGCGCGCCGGAAAGCTGGATCTGGCCTCGCCGCGTGTCCAGAAGACCGTCGAGCTGATGAAGCGCCACGGCACCGCGCTCGACACGACCGCGGTTATCCTCGAACAGCTCATGCTGAGCCGCGCGGGCGAAGAGCCGGCCCTCTCCAAGGATTATCTCTCGCATCTGCCGATCGGCTATCAGCGCTTCCGCAAGCGCAGCTACGTTCAGCTCGGCGGCGCGGAGAGCGACGCGGATTACCAGGCGAGCTTCGCGAAAATCCTCGATACAGTCGCGATGATGCACAAATCGGGAATCCGCCTGCTCCCGGGAACCGACGACGGCACGGGCTTCACCGTCTTGCGCGAGCTTGAGCTTTACGTGAAGGCAGGCCTCACGCCGGCCGAAACGCTTCATCTCGCAACCTATGGCGCCGAAGAATATCTGGGACGAACCCATCAGCTTGGGACGATCGAGCGTGGCAAGCTAGCCGACTTCGTGCTCGTAGCGGGAGACCCGACGCGCGACATCACCGCGATCAAGCGGCCGCGCATGGTCGTCAAGGATGGCATGGTCTATTTCCCTTCGGAAATTTACACCGCACTTAACATCAAGCCCTTCACCGAGGCGCCGACAGTCAGAAAGCCGGTGACCCCCGTCGCGATTGAGGCCGCCGGCGATCCCGTCGGCTTTGGCTACACCCACATTCCCCATGCGGATTGATCGTGCAGCGCGAACGTGCGTCCGCATCGTCACTGACTGAAATCGGAATCTCGACATGACCGAACAAAATGGTAGCGCCCGCCTTCGAAAGGACGTCGGCCTCCTCGGCGTCGTGACCTTGGGGGCGGGGACGGCGATCGGCGTATCGATCTTCTCGATCCTGCAACCGACCGCCCAGGTCGCGGGTTCGGGCCTGCTTCTCGCGATCCTGATCGCGGCGCTGCCGATGCTGCTGTTCGCGGTGTCCTATTCCTATCTGGGTTCGGTCTACCCGGTGTCGGGCGCCTCCTATGAATGGCCGAGCCGCTTCCTCCATCCGCTGGTCGGCTATCTTATCGCCTGGATGCGCATCGTCGCCAATGTGGGCGCAACCGTGATCCTGGCGCAGGTGCTCGTCAGCTATCTCGGCATGATCTATCCATTGCCGCTCAAGCCGACGATGGCCGCGCTCATCACGATCGTCTTTGCGATCAATTACCTCGGCGTCGGGGTCGCCGCGAAGGCCCAGTCCTTCCTGATGATCATGCTCATCGTCGTGCTCGGCATTTTCGTCGTTACCGGTACTCCGCAGGTCGACATCGCCAATATCGGCGATCCTCTCGGTCATGGCATCCTGCCGATACTTGCAGTCGTGCCGCTGATGATCAGCCTGTTCCTCGGCATCGAATCCGCGGTCGAAATCGGCGAGGAAATCCGCAATCCCGAACGCAATATCCCGCTCGGCATCGCGCTCGCCTGCCTGCTGTCGGCGATCGTCTACGGTCTCGTCGCCTTCACCGCTCTCGGCCTTGCGGGTCCGGAAGCCCTCGCGGCCAGCGACGCTCCGCTGCTCACAGCCGCCAAGATCGCAATCGGGGATCTCGCAATTCCGCTAATCGTCGGTGCCGCCGCCTTTTCGATTTTCAAGTCGATCAACGCCGTCACGCTCATCTTCTCGCGCAGCCTCTTCGCGATGGGGCGCACCGGCGTCCTTCCGTCGGCACTCGCCGTGATCGATCCGAGGCGCGGCACCCCCACCCGCGCTCTTTTTGTCGCTTATTGCTTCGCGATGGCGGGACTGTTCCTGCCTTCGAGCCTCGTCTTCCTGCTGCTCGCGGTCAATGTCCCGACGATGCTGAAATATCTCGCTTGTTCGCTGTGCGCGGTAAAGGTCGCTCAGGATCCCAAGCTGCATGCCAAGTCGAATCTGCGCATTCCGGCCCGCCGCGTGATCGCCATCTCCTACGGCGGGGTCGTATGCGCGGCGGCGATCACCATCTTCGGGATCGAGGCAGACTTCCGGCCCTATCTTCTCGTCGGCGGATGGATGATCCTGGGGCTCATCTACTGGCTCATCCGTACGCGCCTCTCGCGCAGCCCCGCTCAATGATGAGCGAGGCTGCGGGAAAAATTATGCGCGATGCGCCGGAATCAGCTGCACTTCGCATAATTTGCACCGTCGCCATCCTCTAAAGCTCGGTTCCTGACAAGGATCATTGAATGACGCTGCCGGATCGCGATTGGAAACGAAATAAAAGCTACTCCCAGTGGGTGCGCGACGCACTTGCGCGCGCGCGTGGTAGCGGCGCCGCCGTGTCGACGCTGTTCGACAGCTCGGTGCCCGAGCCTCGTGACTTGCTGCGCGATCTGATCGTCGATGCCGTCGAGCCGGGCTTCAGCGATCATTTCAAAAGTGCCTTCGGTGACGGCAATCCCGACGTCCTGCGGATGCTCGGCGAAAGCTATGGCATCGCCGCCGACCGGGTTCTGTCGACGAGCGGGGCGACCAGCGGTCTCTCGCTCGTTTATCGCGCCGTGGCCCGGCCGGACGACGAGATATTGTTCGAGGCACCTGGGTTTGACCTGTTCGCGGATCTCGCGATCAGCCAAGGGCTCCGCGCTACGCCATTCGCACGCCGGGGAGAGCGGTTCGCGCCCGACCTCGAAGAGATCGAGGGGCTGATCGGCCCGAAGACGCGGCTGATCGTCATTTCGAATCTGCATAATCCCTCGGGCATGGAAATTCCCCACGCGACGATGCTCGAACTCGCGACCTTGGCCGAACGCAAGCAGATCCATGTCGTGGTTGACGAAGTCTATGGCGATTATGCCGACCCGTCGGTGCGTCCGATGGCCGCGGTGAATATTTCGCCGTGGTTCATCAGCGTTTCGAGCCTGACCAAGATATACGGTCTGGCGATCCTGCGCTGCGGCTGGATCGCTGGCAGCGCGGAGGTTGTTGGCGCCTGCCGCGCGCTGAACGCCCGCGTCGAATTCAGCGTCTCGACCCTGACCCACGCGCTCGGAGCTCATGTGCTCGCGAAGCGCAGCCGGTTCGATGCCTATTCCGCGGCCGTGATCGCCGAGACCCGCCCGGTGTTCGATCATTGGGTTGACGACCTACGGGAGGAGGGGCTGATCGCAGGCGAACTCCCCGACTATGGTTGTATCTGCTTCCCGCGTCTCCCGGCGATCGCGGACACGGAGGCGTTCAGCGAATGGCTATGCGGGCGCAGCGGCGTCCTCGTCGCCCCCGGCGAGTGCTTCGGCGCTCCTGGACATATCCGGATCGGCTTCGCGCAGCCGATGGCAACGCTTCAGCGCAGTCTCGATGCGCTCGCCGACGGAATTCGGGAATATTCGCGCTCGATGCCGAGCGGGGCAATTTTGCGGGCAACGCGCTGAAGGCAGAATTTTTATGCCGAACCGGCCGGGAATGGCCGGCATTCGCATAAATATGGCTCTTCGATGAGCCTAAACCGACAAGTGCCTCACAAACGGGGTGTTGAGCAGGAGGGCATATCTTCGACCCATAAATGGGCGGTGGCTGTGCAATTACCTTCAATGACCGGTCCTTTGGAACCGCCGGTCAGGGGCTGGGGACTAGGGAGACAGTAATGCGGAATGATTTGTACAAGCGGTTTGCGATCTCGACGGCGCTCTGCGCGCTGATGGCATCGGGCACGGCGGCGGCGCAGGAAGCGGATACCGCTGCTCCGGCGAATGACACCGAAATCGTCGTAACCGCGCAGAAGCGCTCGGAACGTCTGCTCGATGTTCCCGTCGCCATTTCGGCGGTGAGCTCGGAGACGCTGACGACGCAGGCCTTCAATCGCATCTCGGACTATTTCGACCGCGTGCCGGGCCTCCAATATTCGGGCCAGCGCGTGTCCTCGCTCTCGCTTCGCGGCGTGACCACGGGCGGCGCGAACAGCCCGACACTCGCGATCCTTGTCGACGACGTCCAGTTCGGCGGCACCACCGGCGGCGGCCAGCCGCCGATCCCGGATTTCGACGCCAGTGCGGTCAGCCGCATCGAGGTGCTTCGCGGCCCGCAGGGCACGCTCTATGGAGCGTCGAGCCTCGGCGGCCTGATCAAATATGTTCTGAAGGAACCCGACACCCGCGATTTCTCGGGGCGCATCGAACTCGCCGGCACGAGCATCGACGGCGGCAGCGAAGGCTGGGCCGCGCGCGGCTCGATCAACATCCCGATCACCGATCGGCTCGCGGTGCTCGGCAGCGGCTTCTACCGTGACGACGCCCGGTTCCTCGACAATATCAATCCCGCAGCGCTCAAGTCGAAGAATGTCAACGAGCGCGAGGCCTGGGGCTTCCGCGGTGCGGTGCTCTTCGAGCCAACGGACAATCTGAAATTCCTCTTCTCGGCGCTGAACCAGACCGTCGACGCCATCAACAGCGATCTTGCGGTTACATCCGGTGGCGTCCGCCTCACCAGCTCGACGAATTTCACGCCGCTGTTCGGCGACCTGACCCTGAATTCGCTCGACTCATACAACCATTCCAAATTTCAACTCTATTCGGCGCGCGGCGAATGGGACATGGGCGGCGCTACGCTGACCTCGGTCAGTGCGTGGAGCCGCGCCGACAACGTCATCTCGAGCGACGTTACGGGAGTGTTCCTCAACCTGTTCCGCCTGCCGTTCTCCTACGGCCCGACCGTGGCGCCGGCCGATGCGACCGTGGTCATCGACAACGCGGACTACACACATAAATTCTCGGAGGAACTTCGCCTCGCGGGCGAAGGCGACACGTTCGACTGGCTGATCGGCGGCTTCTACACGATCGAACATGTCGGCACCGACCAGACGCTGCGTCTTAACAGCGCCAGCGGCTCGCAGATCGCGGTGCCTTACGCCGGCCTTGGCCCGTCGAGCTACCGCGAAAAGTCGATTTTCGCGGACCTCACTTACCATGTCACCGACAAGTTCGACATTCAGGTGGGCGGGCGTTACGCCTCGAACAAGCAGAAGTCGTCGCTCGTCTTCAACAACGACGCGCCGGCGATCCCGCTTTTTGGCCCCAACGGGATCCAGTCGCAGGACTCGAAGGACAATGCCTTCACCTGGCTGATTTCGCCGAGCTACAAAATCGGCCCGGACATGATGATCTATGCGCGCGCCGCGACCGGTTACCGTCCGGGTGGTCCGAACATCGAACAGACGGGGCCGCAAAGCTTTGGTCCGGACCGCGTCACCAACTATGAGCTTGGTTTCAAGGGCCGGGTCGTTCCGGGTGTCCTCACGATCGATACCTCGATCTTCCAGATCGACTGGAAGAATATCCAGCTCCAGGGCACGGCCCCGTCCCAACTGACCTTCCGCACCAACGGCGGGAAGGCCCGCAGCCGCGGTATCGAATTTTCGGCTACCGTGACGCCGTGGGAGGGGATGACCATCGCCGGCAATATGGCGATCACCGACGCCGAACTCACCGAGGCGCTCCCTGCCATCGAGAACGGATTGCGTGCCGCGGACGGGGCCGCGCTGCCCTACACCAGCAAGTTCAACGCGAACCTGTCGGTGGACCAGACGTTTGAGCTCGCATCGAACCTTGAGGGTTCGGTCGGCGCGAGCTTCACGCGCGTCGGCGACCGTCCGGGCGCATTCCTGTCGGTCAACGGCACGGGTCCGCGTCTCGAACTTCCGGGCTATTCGGTGTTCGATCTGCGCGCCGGGCTGACGCTGGACGAAGTCTGGTCGGCGACCGCTTTCATCCGCAACCTCGGCGATCGGCGAGGGATCACGCTCGCGGACGATCGCAACGGTACCAACATCACGACCGCGCTCTACATTCAGCCTCGGACCTTCGGTCTGACGCTGGCGCGCAGCTTCTAATCCGCTGGAGGCGAGCGGCAGCGCTTTCCCGGGCTGCCGTTCGCTTCGGCGGTTTCACGAGGACCCGCAATGGAAGGGTTTTGGATATGAAGTTGCGTTTGCTCGCCACGACGATGATTGCCGCCGCGCTGCTGGCGCCCCAGCTTGGCCGGGCCGAGCCGGCCCCGGTGACCGAAACGGCTCGGGAAGTCCCTTTCCAGCCGGCGGTTACGCGGCACCAGGGCAAGTTCGGCGGGGTGAACATCCGGTATACCGCCACGGTCGAGGCCGTTCCGGTCCGCACCGAGCCGGAAGGCAGCAGCGCCGACGTTGTTGGATTTTCCTACACACGCGACGATGTCAAATTGCCGAACCGGCCCGTCATGTTCCTGTTCAATGGCGGCCCGATCACCCCCTCGCCCTATCTGCACATCGGAGGTCTCGGCCCCAAGCGCATTGCCTTTCCCGATGATGTGAAGGCCGATCCTTCCACGTTCAAGCTCGTCGACAACGCATATTCGCCGCTCGACAGCGTCGATCTCGTATTCGTCGATCCGGCGGGTACGGGCTTCAGCCGCGTTTCGGGAGGCACCGAGGAAGCCGCCTTTTTTTCGAACAAGACCGATGCCAGGCAATTTTCGGCCTATATTCGGGCCTGGCTGAAAAAGAACGGCCGCGAAGGTGCGCCCGTCTATATCCTCGGCGAGAGTTATGGCACGCATCGCGCGGCCGCGATCGCCGACGAATTGTCGCAGGGGGCATCGCCTCTGCCGCTTGCCGGGATATTCCTGTACGGTCAGGCGGTAAATGTGATCGAATGGCCCCAGCGCCCGGCGAATATCACCAGCTATGTCGCTTCGCTGCCGACCATCGCCGCGATCGGCTGGTATCACCGGAAGGTCGATCGCCGCGGCCTGTCGCTGGAAGCCTTCACGGCCGAAGCGGCGAAATACGCCAAGGGAGAGTATCTCACCGCGCTTTACCGCGGCAGCGACCTTCCCGACGCGGAGCGCCGCATCGTGGCGGCGCGGCTTGAGGCCTTCAGCGGAATTCCTGCCCATTGGTATCTCGAGAATGGGCTGAAAATCACCAAGGAGCGCTACCGGGTCGAGCTGTTCAAGAACGAGAAGCTCGTATTGGGGCGCTCGGATGCACGTTATGCTGCGCCGATCACCGACAAGGGCGGCGCGGTCGATCCGTCGGACGTTCTGCCTGACGCGATCGCGAAATTCTTCCAGACCTATATGCGCGACACGCTCAAGGTGACCCGCACGGAAACCTATCGCTACGATTCTCCCGTTCCGGGCATCGACGCCTGGAGCTGGGGGACTCCCAACCTCGGGCCGTTCGGCGACTTTCCCTATTATGAGGGCATCTCGAAGGTGATGCGGCTGAACCCGGGCTTCAAGCTGATGATCGGAAACGGCTATTACGACACGCAGACGACGCTTGGCGGCGCGGAGTTGCTCGCGACCCAGTCGGGCTGGGATCCCGCTCGCGTCTCGCTCCGCTTCTACGATGGCGGCCATATGGGCTATTCGGTCGATGCGACCGCGCGCAAGATCGGCGAGGATATACGCGCCTTCGTGCGATAGGAGACGGACCGCGCGCCGGCTCCTTTTCGCCAGCGCGCGATCTGCTTAATCATAATATGGCGTCGATGCGCCGGGCGAGGTGGAGGTCGCGATCCGAGACGCCGTTCGCGTCATGGGTCGTCAGCCAGATGTCGAGCCGGTTGTAGACATTACTCCACTCGGGGTGGTGATCCGCCTTCTCGGCCTCGATGCCGATGCGGACCATGAGGCCCATCGCTTCACCGAAATCCTCGAGAACAAGGCTCCGAAACAGCGCGCGGCGCTTGGCGTCGTAGCGCCAGGCGGGAAGGTTCTGCAGCGCCGCTTCGAGCGCGTTGGGCGCGAGTGCGCGGGCAGGGGAGGGCTCACCCATTGTTTGTTACCGGAACGAGCGCGCCATTGATCGCGCGCGC
The DNA here is from genome assembly GCF_035250425.1 of Sphingopyxis sp. Taxonomy (GTDB): domain Bacteria; phylum Pseudomonadota; class Alphaproteobacteria; order Sphingomonadales; family Sphingomonadaceae; genus Sphingopyxis. The sequence continues at coordinate 16,974 of NZ_DATFFD010000278.1, read as the reverse complement.
GCTGCTTCCGGCAAGAAAGGCGATGACGTCGGCGATTGCATCGGGGCTGGTCCAGTCGGCGGGATCGGCGTCGGGCATGTCGGCCCGGTTACGCGCTGTGTCGATGATCGCCGGTGCCACCGCGTTGACGCGAATCTTCCGGCCCTTCAGCTCCTCTGAAAGCGCCTCGACGATCCGCGCGACACCCGCCTTCGCCGCCCCGTAAGGCGCCATTCCGGCTCGCGCGGGCTGCGCCCCGGCTGCGCCCACGCACACGATCGACCCGCCGGCGCAAATATGCGGCGTTGCGGCGTGGATCGCGTTGAGCGTCGTGCCGATGTTGACGGCATGCAGCGCGGACCAGTCTTCGAGGGTCGAGTCCATGACCGGGATCCAGTTGAAGCCGCCGACGAGATGGACGAGCGCGCCGATCTTGCCATGTGTCGCCACCTGGTCGGCAATCGCAGCGCGTGCCCGATGCGGGTCGCCGAGGTCGACGCCGATCGTCCGGACGGTCGGCACGCCGTCGACGGGACCTTCCGCTTGGTCGATCGCGGTAATGCTATGGCCAAGGCGCGCGAAGGCCGCAACGACCGCACGGCCGAGCTCGCCGGCCGCGCCGGTTATGATGACATGCATGGATTTTCCTTGATCAGCGGAGCGGTGACTGCCTGCCGTGCTGGGCGGGGTTGCTCATACCGCCGGCACGACCACCGCGTTGCACAGGCCGAGGCCGATCGGCACGAAGCCGGGCGCCGAGGCGGCGGCTTTCAGGATGATCTCGTCGCCGTCTTCCACGAAGCAGCGTTCCTCGCCGTTCGGCAGGACGATCGGTGCCTTCCCGCCTTCGGATATCTCGAGGAGGCTGCCGAAGCCCGAGCGATCGGGCGCCGAGATGGTTCCTGTCCCGAGGAGATCGCCGGGCGAGAGGTTGCAGCCGTTCGATGCATGATGCGTGAGGATCTGGCCCACGGTCCAGTACATGTTCGTCGCCGGTCCGGTACTGAGCCGAAAGGGCGCATCGCCGGTTTCGCGCATCTTCGCGGTAGAGAGATAGACCTCGAGCGTGATGGCGAAGGCGCCGTGCGCCTGGTCCGCATCGTCGAGCAAATAGGGAAGCGGAGCCGGGTCGCCCGCGGGCCGCGCCGGCTGCGCGACGCGGAAGGGGGCGAGCGCTTCGGCGGTCACGATCCAGGGTGAGATCGTCGAATGGAAATTCTTGGCAAGAAAGGGACCCAGCGGCTGATATTCCCATGCCTGGAAATCGCGCGCCGACCAGTCGTTCAGCAGGCAAAGGCCGGCGAAATGTTTCGCGGCGTTGGCGATTTCGACCGTTTCGCCGAGCGCGTTGCCCGCGCCTACCCAGACGCCGAGTTCGAGTTCATAGTCGAGGCGCGCGGTTGGTTCGTAGGATGGGGTCTCCCGGTCGGGCAGCTTGCGCTGGCCCTTGGGCCGGCGAACCGCGACGCCGCTCGCACGGATCGACGAGGCGCGGCCGTGATAGCCGATGGGCACATATTTATAATTTGGCAGGAGCGGATTGTCGGGGCGGAACTGCCGGCCGACATTGTTCGCATGGTGGATGCCGACATAGAAGTCCGTGTAATCGCCGATGCGCGCGGGAACATGCAACTCGCAGTCGCGTGCGGCGAACAGCTTGTTCTCCACGACATTTCGGAAATCGGCGTCCGACAACAGCTCGCTGATCCGTCGCCGCAGGCCTCGCTTTTGCGCGGCCGGCAGGCCGAGAAGCGCATTGAGAGCCGGTTCGCGGCAGGCGTCGGCGACGATGCCGCCGAGCAGCCCCGCATGGGCGCAAGCGCGAAGGTCCAGGATATGGTCGCCGATCGCGGTGCCGATGCGCGCCTCGCGTCCGGCCGGCGCGAAAAGACCGAGCGGAAGATTCTGGACCGGAAAGGCCTCATGGCCATTCGCGCTCGCTACCCAGCTCTTGCGCGCCGGATCGTGCGTCTCGTCGGTCGTCCACCAGTTCATTGCGCCGAAGCCATTGCGGCCAGCGGTTTGGAAGCTCGTGCAGTCATTCTATCCCTCTTGGCGACGGTTCAAAGATGCGGCGCCAGCGCGGCGACGAAGGCAGGGACGGTCTCGCGCGTCAGGCCCGCGATGTTGATGCGTCCATTTCCGGCCATGTAGATGCCGTGGCTCTCGCGAAGGTCGACGACCGCCTCGGGCGTGATCGGCAGCATCGCGAACATGCCGCGCTGCCCGGCGATGGGCGCGAGCGCGGGGTGCGCCGCGCCGAGCGCCGCGCGTAGCGCATTGATGCGCGAGCGCATCGCATCGAGTTCGGCCTCCCATTCGGCGCGAAGCGCGCTATTTTCGAGGATCACGCGCACCACGGCGGCACCATGATCGGGCGGCATCGACCAGATGCTGCGCGCGAGCGAAAGCATATTGGCGCGCGCGCGCTCGGTGATCGGCGCGCTCGCGGCCTGGACCCACAGCGCACCGACGCGTTCGCGGTAGAGGCCGAAATTCTTGTCACAGCTATAGGCGAGGATCGCCGTCGGAAGCCGGTCGAAGATCATGCGCGTCGTCGCGGCATCTTCCTCGAGCCCGTCGCCGAGCCCCTGGTAGGCGAGGTCGATGAAGGGAAGCAGCCCCCGCGCGTCGCATAGCGCCGCGATCGACGCCCATTGTGCAGCGGTCAGGCCCGCGCCGGTCGGATTGTGACAGCAGCCATGGAGCAGGAGAATATCGCCGGGGCGGGCCTCGCCAAGGTCGGTCATCATCGCGTCGAAGTCGATGGATGCGCTCGCCGGATCGAAAAAGCGATGCGTCCGGGTCGCAAGGCCGGCCTCGGCGAAGATCGGCCCGTGATTGGGCCAGGTCGGCGTGCCGATCCAGACCACCGCCTCGCTATTGGCGCGGGCGAGCAGTTCGGCGCCGAGGCGTAGCGCGCCGGTGCCGCCGGGCGTCTGCACACCGGTGATGCGCTCGCTGCTGGCTAGCGCGCCGAACACGGTCCGGCCGAGAAGCTCGGTATAGCCGGTGTCGCCCTCGGCGCCGAGATAGGATTTGCTGTGCTGCGTCTCGAAGAGGAGCGCTTCCGCCGCCTTGACCGCGCGCATGACCGGCGTGCGGCCGGCATCGTCGCGAAAGACGCCGACGCCGACGTCGATCTTGCCGGGGCGCGTGTCGGCGCGATGGAGAGCGATGAGGCCGAGCAGCGCGTCGGCGGGCTGGGCGGCGAGCAGGGAAAGCGGAAGCGGCGCCTCGATTGCGGTTTCGAGAATATCGCTCATGCTGCAAGCTCCTTTGCCCGGGCGTAAGCCTGCGTGCCGCGCGTGAAGACCCGGTCTTCCGGAAGGATGGTCTCGACCTCGAGGTCGCTCTCGGTTTCGAGCTCGCGGTAGAGCGGCGCGAAGTCGGTCTCGACGGTCTGCTTCAGCAGATCCTCGAAGCTGTCGATCACGAAGTAGGTCTGCTGATAATCGTCGATGCGATATTTGGTGCGCATCAGCCGCTTGAGGTCGAAGCCGATCCGGTTCGGCGACGCATCGTCGAGCGCGAAGACCGACTCGCTGTAGGATGAGACGATGCCGGCACCGTAAAGTTTGAGCTCGTTCTTCTGCCGGATAAGGCCGAACTCGACCGTGTACCAATAGAGCCGCGCGAGGTGGTCGATCGCACCCATGCCGTCGGCGCGCAGGCCGCCCTCGCCATAGGCCTGCATATAGTCGGCGAACACGGGGTTCGCGAGCAGCGGTACATGGCCGAAGACATCGTGGAAGATGTCGGGCTCCTGCAGATAGTCGATCTGCTCGGGCGTGCGGATGAAACGCCCTGCCACAAAGCGGCGATTGGCGAGATGCTCGAAGAAGAGGCGGTCGGGCACCAGCCCCGGAACGGCGACGACCTGCCAGCCCGTCGCCTTCATCAGGCGCTCGTTAAGTTCGTCGAAATCGGGAATCCCGGGCTTGGTCATCCGCAATATGTCGAGGCCGTCGAGAAACTCGGGCGCGACCCGGCCGGGAAGCATCTTGGCCTGCCGCTCGAAGAGATCGTCCCACATCGCATGTTCCGCGGGCGTGTAGGCGCCCCACTCCTGCGGAATGGTCCAGTCTTCGGCCGCACCTTCGGGGCGGATGAGTGTATCTTGTGCCATGCAACATATTTTGCACATTTTCGGTGAAAAATAGTTTCAATCTTCCGAAGAAACGGCCAATCCGCGAAATGGATCAGTCAATATATCGGAAGGATTGAAACGGATGCGTCAATTGGACGAGATCGACCGCCGAATCATCGCCGCGCTGCAGCAGGACGGCGCGATCACGCACACCGAACTGGCCGACCGCGTCGGCGCGTCGAGTGCTTCCTGCTGGCGCCGGATCAAGGTGCTCGAAAATGCCGGAATCTTGATGGCGACCGTGCGGCTCGTCGATCCCGCAAAGATCGGTCGCGGGGTGAACGTTCTGTGCAATATTCGAATGCACAGCCATGCGCGCGATGCGCGCGCCGCCTTCGAGAGTTTTGTGCAGACCCGCCCCGAAATCATCGAATGCTTCTCGATGTCGGGCGAGTGGGATTATCTGCTCCGCATCGCTGTCGCCGACGTCGCCGACTATAACGAGTTTCTGATGGATATATTGCTGTCGCACGCTTCGGTGGCGGGCGCGGCATCGCACTTCGCACTTTCGCTCACAAAATATACGACCGCGCTGCCGGTATAAGTGCGATTACCGGGGGAAAGCGCCCCTTGTGTCGTTTAATGCCGAAAAGAGGCCGGTCGATGCGGCCTTCCCGGTAAAGTCTCACGGCGCGCGACGAAGTCTGCCGTCAGACGCATGCGGATTGCATCGATTGGCCGGATTGCACCCAAGTCGATGTGGGCCCAGGCGAGCTCCAGTTTCTGCGGATTTGTGTGTTGCGCGCGACATCGGGCAAACTAATAGTGGCACGAGTTACTTAAAGCCCATCTCGGAAGATTACCCCGCCAAATGTTCGACGCCATCGATCCATCCTCATCCGATGGCCCCACCGAAAGAGCTTCCGGTCAGATCGACCGGTCGCTTGCATGCTTCCTGCTGCTCGCGAAGTTCCTGGGCGTCCCGGCCGATGCGGGTCAGATCGCGCACGACCGCGGAAGGGGCGACGAGCCCTTTCAGCTGGAAGACCTGGCCCGCATTGCCAAACGGATCGGCTTGACGGCCCGCGTCCGTCAGGTGGCGCTACCCGACATAGCGAAATTGCCGCTGCCGGCTTTGGCGGAAACCGCCGATGGCGATGCGGTCATCCTGCTCAAGGTCGAAGATGCCAGCCTGAACCCGCGTTACCTGGTCCAGCGCGGCGACGCCGAACGACCCGAAATATGGAGCCACTCCGAGGCGACCGAGCGTCTGTCGGGACGCGTGCTCCTGATGACGAGCCGCGAGAAGATGGTCGGCGATACGCGGCCCTTCGACATCGCCTGGTTCATTCCCGCGCTCGTGCGTTATCGTGGACCGCTCCGCGACGTCCTGATCGCGTCCTTCTTTCTCCAGCTGATGGGACTGGTTTCTCCGATCTTCTTCCAGCTGGTGATCGACAAGGTGCTCGTGCATCAGTCGATGACGACGCTCGACGTACTGGCATTCGGCCTTGCTGCGGTGCTCCTTTTCGAAACCTTGATGTCTGGCCTGCGCAACTGGCTTTTCGCGCACACGGCCAACCGCGTCGACAGCGAGCTGTCGGCGCGCATGTTCCGTCATCTCCTCAACCTGCCGCTCTCTTATTTCGAGGCGCGACGCGTTGGCGACAGCATCGCACGCGTGCGCGAGCTCGAGAGTATCCGCGAATTCCTGACCTCGAACGCGGTGACGGTCGTGATCGATCTGTTTTTCACCATCGTTTTCTTCGCGGTCATGTATCTTTACTCGCCGCTGCTGACGCTGATCGTGCTGCTGTCGATACCCTGCTATATATTGATCTCGGTGCTGATCTCGCCGGGGTTACGCACGAAGCTCGAGGAAAAATTCCAGCGCGGCGCCGAAAACCAGTCTTTCCTTGTCGAGAGCGTGACGGGTATCGGCACGCTGAAAGCCATGGCGGTCGAACCGCAGATGCGCGACCGCTGGGAAAAGCTGTTCGCGGGCTATACGAACACCGGCTTCGACGTCGCGAAGCTCGCCAATTGGGGCAGCCACCTGATCCAGCTCGTGTCGAAGCTGACGACGGTCGCGATCCTCTATTTCGGAGCCAAGGCGGTGATTGCGGGCGACCTGACCGTCGGTTCGCTCGTCGCCTTCAACATGTTGTCGGGGCGTGTCGCCGCGCCGATCCTACGCCTGTCGCAGCTGTGGCAGGATTTCCAGCAGGTGCGCATTTCGGTCGAGCGGCTGGGCGATGTGCTCAATTCGCCCGCCGAGCCCGAATATAACCCGAACCGTGCCAGCCTGCCCCCGATCAACGGCGCGATCCGTTTCGACAAGGTGCGTTTTCGCTATCGCGCCGACGCGCCCGAGGCATTGCGCGGGGTCAGTCTCGACGTCGCGGCGGGCGAAATGCTCGGCATCGTCGGCCCGTCGGGCTCGGGCAAGTCGACGCTCACCAAGCTCGTCCAGCGTCTCTACGTCCCCGAACAGGGGCGCGTGCTCGTCGACGGGGTCGACCTCGCGCTGGTCGATCCGCCATGGCTGCGGCGGCAGGTCGGCGTGGTGCTGCAGGAGAATATCCTCTTCAACCGCACGGTGCGCGAGAATATCGCGCTCGGCGATCCGACGCGGCCGATGGATGCGGTGATCGAGGCGGCAAAGCTCGCGGGCGCACATGAGTTCATCCTCGAGCTCAACCACGGCTATGATACGGTGATCGACGAACGCGGCGGCAATCTGTCGGGCGGGCAGCGCCAGCGCATGGCGATCGCCCGCGCGCTGATCAACGATCCGCGCATCCTGATCCTCGACGAGGCGACCTCGGCGCTCGATGCCGAGAGCGAGGAGATCATCCAGCATAATCTTGCGCGCATCGCCACGGGGCGGACGGTCATCATCATCGCGCACCGCCTGTCCGCCGTGCGCCAGTGCCACCGTATCATCACCGTCGAGGCGGGCGAGGTTACCGAGACGGGAACCCATTCCGAACTGCTCCGCGCGGGCGGGCGCTATGCACAGCTCCACGCCAAGCAGATGGGCACCGCTGCATGAGCTGGCGCGAACGCCTGTCGCAGCGCTTTCCGAATATGGCTCGGCACGGGGCGATCCTGCGCGAAAGCTGGCGCCGCCAGGACGAGGCCGACCGGCTGGCGCGGCCCCGCAGCGACCATGAATTCATGCCCGCGGCGCTCGAGATCATGGAAAAGCCGCCGAGCCCGGGGCTGCGCTGGCTGATGCTGTCGCTATGCGGGCTGCTGGTCGTCGCGCTCGTCTGGTCGGTCATCGGGCGGGTCGATGTCGTCGCGACCGCGAGCGGCAAGGTGGTGCCTGTGGGCAACGTCAAGCTAATCCAGCCGATCGAGATCGGCTATGTGCGCGCGATTCATGTGAAGAATGGGCAGCATGTCGAGGCGGGACAACTGCTTGTCGAGCTCGATCCCACGCTTGCGGGCGCCGAGGCCGAACAGGCGAGCAAGGGACTGCTGGGCGCCGAGGTCGACGCCGCGCGCAACGCCGCGCTGCTCGGGCATCTCGGCGGCCGCGCCGCGCGCTTCACGGCGCCTGCGGGCACGTCATCCGAGATCGCCTCGACGCAGTCGCAATATGTCCGTTCGGCGATCGCCGAATATGAGGGCGAACGCGCGAGCCTGATGCAACAGCGCGCCGAAAATGCCGCCGAACTGGCGAGTGTCGGCGCCGAGATCGCCAAGCTCGAACAGACGCTGCCGATCGTCGACCAGCAGCTCGCGGCACGGCGCGAGCTGTCGGACAAGGGTTATTTCTCAAAGATCCGGCTGCTCGAATATGAGCAGCTGAAGATCGAGCATGTTCAGAATATCGCGGTGCAAAAGGCGAATGCGGCGCGTGCCCGCGCGACGATCGCCAATATCGACGCGCAGCTTGCGCGCCTGCGCGGCAGCTTCGGTAAAACGGCAGCCACCGAACTTGCCGAAAGCCAGCAGCAATCCAGCCTCGCGCGCGAGGAGGTGACCAAGTCGGAACGCCGGCAGGCATTCATGCAGCTCCGCGCCCCGGTATCGGGGACGGTCCAGCAGCTTGCCATCTCGACCGTCGGCGGGGTCGTGCAGCCCGCGCAGACGCTGATGATCGTCGTGCCCGACGATGCCACCCCGGTGGTCGAGGCGCGTATCCTCAACAAGGACATCGGCTTCGTCCGCGAAGGCCAGCCGGTTCGGGTGAAGCTCGAGGCCTATCCGTTCACCGATTATGGCATTGTGCCGGGCGTCGTCGAAAGCATCAGCCGCGACGCGGTCGATACGAGCGAGCCTGGCGCCGCGGAGGAACGCGACCGCAACGGCCGCGTCGTCCAGCCGGGCCTGATCTATACGACACGTATCCGCCTGCTGAAGCGCAGCATCCGCGTCGCCGGGCGCGACCAACCGATCGGGCCGGGACTTGCCGTGCAGGCCGAGATCAAAACCAGCGAGCGGCGGATCATCGAGTTTCTGCTGTCGCCCATCGCGCAGGCACTCGATGAGGCGGGTCGAGAGCGGTGAGGCGAGTCGGCCTGTCGTTCGGTGCCCCGGGCGAGAGGCGTCAGAGCAAGGTTCAGAATGGGTCAGAAACCATAGCCGCTCCGTGCACGCCAAGCCATTTCTGCCTCGCAATTGTACGGAAACGCCAAAAGCGCCGAACTGGATTGTTTTTCAGTTGAGTTTTCGAAAAATGTTGCAATCGTTCAATGCATTACCGGGAGGGGCGCATTGACAGAATGTCCAGAATCGATGGTGCTGAGGACGTTGAGCGGTACGCGTTGGGCGGGTTTGTCCAGCATATCGCTGACGGGGCCGGTTGGCCGGGGCAGCGGTGAGGCAACGGCGCGCAGTCGCGCAATTGCTGCGCCTGTCATTTTAGTATCTCGAAAAATTCCGGCCATCAGTATGGAGTTCGATAGATGAGCCGCGATCTTTTTTTGCCTGTTCTCGCGTTGGATGCCTTAGCCGAAGTCAAGGTTGAAGACGGTCGTGATAACTTCAACGGGAAAATGATGATTGCGCGGCGAAATTTTTGTTTGATGCTAGCCGGCGGCGGAATGGCAAGCCTGTTATCTGCGTGTAGCCCGAGCGGTAAAGAGCGTCGCTATAAGATGACCGTAGAGGTGGAAACCCCTGTCGGCCTACGGGTGGGAAGTGCCGTGCGCGGTGTTGTTCCCGTCGATCACGGTAGCCCCGGCATCATTCCCTTAGAGAGAGGCCAAGCATCGTTGACTTTCAGAGGGGAGGCGGTTGCGGTCGATCTGCCTGAAAATCAGACTCTATTTGCGCTACTGAGCGGTAACGATGGTGACCCAGACTATGCAAAGCAACTTCCGGGTCGTGCGCTCGGCTCTCGCCTGCTGGGGGAGGAAGAAACTCCCATGCAATGGCGGCGGAGCGCTGAGATCTGGCCGAGCCCAATTAAGACAGTGGGCCTTCAGAATACGGACCCGAGACCGATTCTAGTCCATTTCAAAAATCCAGCAGACCCGACAAGCGCGGAGGCGGTTCATTTCGATAATCTTCCTGGCGTATTTGGACCAGGATATCGACTTCGCCGCATATCAATATCGCTGTCGAGCGATGAGATTACAACGGGGATCGAAAAAAGACTTCCGTGGCTTCCAAAATACTATGGAAGAAAATTCGATGGTGAAAGATTTAATAGTGGTCGATCTTTAGCTAACATGCTCAGTTCAGGATCTTTCAGCGCAAATAATGGATTGAGTCCTTTTGAGAGGCAAGATTGATGGGGTGAAGGATGGCCTCAGCGATGCCAGGGTCGGAACGCTCAGACCGCGTGATAAACCGTACAAGGCGATCGAGCGCCGGCCTGCCCCGTTGGATCGGAAATGGCGACCGCGTCCCGTTAGTGCATTCGCGCCGCTGCAGATTCGGTTTTGGCGCGTAATGTTTTCATGATATTTTGGCGCTGCTGTTTCTGGTCACCTTTGGGGAAGGGGATTGAGATGCTTGGTCCGTTCAAAACGGCGGCAATATTGGGGATCGGGATTTCGCTGACGAGCTTTGCGCCGCCGCCGACTTTCGCGGCGGCTGCCCTCGACGCGCTCGACCCGAGCCGTCTTGCGACGCTGCTCTGCGGAGGCAGGCGCGCCGGTTCGTCCTTGGCCCAGAATCTCCTGGTCGCGGCGGCGTTTGCGGCGCCGGCGAGCGAGGGCAGGCCGATACCGCTCTTTGCGGACCTCGCCGCCTCGCCGTTTCCGGTCTCGACCGACCAGGATCAGGCCCGGCGCTATTTTAGCCAGGGGCTGCTCCTGACCTATGGCTTCAACCATGCGGGCGCGGTGCGTTCCTTTCGCGAGGCGCAGCGGCTCGACCGCGATTGCGCGATGTGCTGGTGGGGCGAGGCCGTCGCGCTCGGTCCGAACATCAATGCGCCGATGGACGAGCGCGACCGTGAGGCGGCGCTCAATGCGATGGACCGCGCGATGGCGCTGCGAAGCACCGCAACGCCGATGGAGCGCGCGCTGATCGAGGCCGTCGCGAAGCGATATTCGCGCGACCCGGGAAGCGACCGCGCCGCGCTCGATGCCAGCTACGCCGATGCGATGCTCGATGTCGCGCGCCGGTTTCCGGGGGATGACGATGTGGCGGTGCTCACCGCCGAGGCGGTGATGGGCACGAGCCCGTGGAATTATTGGGAGGCCGACAAGAAGACATCGGTCGGCCGGAGCGGCGAGGCGGTGCGGCTTGTCGAGACGGTGCTGAAGCGCAATCCCGGCCATGTCCAGGCGAACCATCTCTATATCCATCTGGTGGAAGCGAGCGACCCGCAGCGTGCCGAGGCGGCCGCCGACCGGCTGGCGAGCCCGTCGGCGCCGAGCGCCGCGCATCTCGTCCACATGCCCGGGCATATCTATCAGCTGCGCGGCCGCCACGCCGATTCGATCCGCGTCAACATCGCCGCCGCGCGCGCGGACGAGGAGTTCATCCGCAGCGCGGGCGACAACGGGCTCGTGCGCTATGGCTATTATCCGCACAATATCCACTTCATCGTGACGTCGGCGCAAATGGCGGGCGATATGGGCACCGCCATTCGCGAGGCGCAGCGGCTCCGCACCGTACTCGATCCCAAAACCTCGGCGCAAATCGCGTGGATCCAGTCGATCGATGCCGCGCCCTATTTTGCGATGGCACAATTCGCCGGTCCGAACGCCATATTGGCGATGCCCGCGCCCGACCCGAGCCTCGCCTATCCGACCGCGATGCGGCATTTCGCCCGCAGTATCGCCTATGCCGGACTTCGCAACCGCAAGGCATTCGATCGCGAACTGGCGGCGATGACCCGGATACGGACGTCGGATGCGATGAAGGCGATGATCGAACAGGGCGTGCCGGCGGGGGATTTGGTCTCGCTGGCCGAGCTGGTGGCGCGCGGCCGGTTCGCAAGCGCGCAGGGCCGCACCGACGAAGCGATCGGCTTCTACCGTCAGGCGATCGCGATCGAGGCCCGCATTCCCTATCAGGAGCCGCCCTATTGGTATTATCCGGTGAAGCAGTCGCTGGGCGCGGCGCTGTTCCGGGCGCGGCGCTATGGCGAGGCGAGCGAGGCCTTCCGCGCCGCGCTGGCGCAGACGCCGAACAACGGCTGGGCGCTTTACGGGCTTGGCCGCAGCGAGGCCGCGCAGGGGAACCGGCTGGAGGCCGCGGCCGCCGACAAGGCCTTGTCGAAGGCATGGATCGGCGACAAGGCTTGGCTCCGCATGGATCGATTATAGGTCGGCGCCGGTAAATGCGGGGACGGCCCGCTGCCTAATCCTGACCCAGCGGCAGTTCGGTCGTCGCCTTGATTTCGGACAGCGCCACCGTCGAATTGATTTCCTGTATCCCCGGCAATTTGCTCAGCTGGTCGAAGAAGAAGCGTTCATAGGCGTCGATGTCCTTCGCGACGATCCGCAGCATGAAATCGGTCGTGCCCATCAGCACATAGGCGTCGAGCACCTCGGGGAACCCCCGGATCGCGGCGCTGAATTCGTCGAGGTTGGCGCGGCCGTGGGCGTTGAGCTTGACCTGTGCGAACACATGCGCGTTGAGCCCGACCTTGCGCCGGTCGATGATCGCGACGCGCTTCTTGATGAAGCCCTCGCGTTCGAGCCGGTCGATGCGGCGCCAGCATGGCGACACCGACAGCCCGACGCGCTCGGCGATCTCGGCCGTCGTTTGATTCGCGTCGCGCTGCAATTCGCGGAGAATCTTTATCTCGAATGGATCAGGATCGGTCATTTTTTCCGTATATGACAATTTTTTGGATCATAACATGCAAAAACAGACGTGGACGGCCGATAATCGATCAAGAATGCCCAAGGCGGAAATGCGACAAGGCACGCTCAATCAAAGGAGTATGTTTCATGGTCGTCCGCCTTGCCCGTCTGGCCCCGCCGCTCGAATGCGTGCGGCTCTATGATCTCGAAGCGGGGCTCGACGGTTTCATTGCGATCCACTCGACCGCATTGGGGCCGGGGGCGGGGGGGTGCCGCCTGTGGTCCTACCCCGACATGAAGCACGCGCTGGGCGATGCCGTGCGGCTTGCCGAAGGCATGAGCTACAAGAATGCGCTCGCCGGGCTGCCGCTCGGCGGCGCGAAGGCGGTGCTGCGGCGTCCAGAAGGCGAGTTCGACCGCGTGGCCCTGTTCCGCGCCTTCGGCCGCGCGGTCGAAAATCTGGGCGGGATGTACGTCACCGCCGAGGATGTCGGCACATCGGTCGAGGACATGCAGGAGGTCGCCTCGGTCTCGCGCCATGTCGCCGGGCTGCCCGCGGTCGCCGGGCGCGCAGGCGGCGACCCGTCGCCGTGGACCGCCAGGGGCGTGTTCGAATCGATGCAGGTCGCGGCCGAGTTCGCGCTGGGGCGCGATCTGGCCGGGCTGACGGTGGCGGTGCAGGGCACGGGCAACGTCGGCGCCGACCTGTGCCGCCGCCTCGCCGACGCGGGTGCGCGGCTGGTGATCGCCGACGTCAATCCGGCGCGCCGCGACCGGTTGCAGGCGGTGCATGGCGCCGAGGTCGTCGACGTGTCCGAGATCGCGTCGGTCGAGGCCGACATCTTCGCGCCCTGCGCGCTCGGCGGCGCGCTCGATCGCGAAACGGTCGCCAGGCTGAAGGCGAAGCTCGTCTGCGGCGCCGCGAACAACCAGCTTGCGACCCCCGACGTCGCCGCAATGCTGCTCGAGCGCGGCATCGCCTATGCGCCCGACTATGTCGTCAACGCCGGCGGGATCATCAACGTGGCGGCCGAATATCTGGGCGAGGACGAAAGCGACGTGAAGCTTCGCGTCGCCGAGATCGCGCCGCGCGTCGGTGCGCTGTTGGAGCGTGCAGCGCGCGAAGGCCGCTCGCCCGCGCTGGTCGCCGACGAAATGGCCGAAGAGGTGATCGCGGGCGCGCAGCGCGAGGCCGCCTGATGCATCGCTTCCGGGTCGACGCGATCCTCGATCCGCAATCGCTGCCGCGCGTCGCCAATTATTTCGCGCAGCGGTCGATCGTGCCGAGCGCGATGGCGATGCAGGTTCTGCCGACGCATATGCGGATCGAAGTGACGGTCGCGGGGCTTCCGACCGGACAGGCGGCGATCATCGCGGCGAAGCTGGGCGAAGTTGTCGCCGTTACGGGGTCGGAACTGGAAGAGTTTGTCGCCGCACCGGCCTGACGGTCCATGACGGCCCGTAGCGAAGGGAGCCAAGCTCAGCTACGGGCCGCAACAGTATCTCTACTGCTTTGGTAGAGTGACATCGGGGCGATGGCTTGGCTAGACAGGGTGCGTTCGAAACAGCGCAGCAACCACTCGATTCATCGCCCGAAATGCCACCGCAGCAAAAGACCAGAACCGGACTCATCATCCGCCATGTTCCGCACGAAGGGATCGCCGGATATCGCGAGCCGATCGAGGCCGCGGGATATGCGCTGGCGCGTATCGATGTCGCCGACCCGGATTTCGGTGCGGTCGACCTCGGCGAGCCCGACCTGCTCATCATGATGGGCGGACCGATGGGGGTTTACGAGCAGGACGCGCATCCGTGGATCGCCTGTCAGCTCCGGCGGCTGGCACGCCGGCTCGACACGGGGCGGCCGACGCTCGGCGTGTGCTTCGGCGCGCAGATGATCGCCGCGGCGATGGGCGCGCGCGTGTATCCGGGGCCGGCGAAGGAGGTCGGGTTCCACCCGCTGAGCCTTGTCGACACGGCCTCGCCGCTGCGACATCTGGCTGATGTGCCCGTGCTCCATTGGCACGGCGACACCTTCGACCTTCCCGATGATGTCGAATTGCTGGCGTCGACGCCCGCCTATCCGCATCAGGCATTCCGCCGCGGCAACAACATATTGGCGCTGCAGTTTCACGGCGAAATGGGGCTCGATCCGCGGTTCGACGAATGGCTGCGCCAATGGCCCGATGCGCTGGCCGAAACCGGCGGGAGCGTCGAGGGCATGCGCGATCTGCACAGCCGGCATGGTCCACCCGCCGTTGTCGCGGGGCGCGCGATGATCGCCGAATGGCTCGCCGGGCTGACGGACTGAACGGCGTTCGCCGACCTTCAAGATTTTCTTTCGCGATGGCGAGGCGGCGGCGGCTTGCCTCGCCCGCGGACGCGTGCGAGGGGCACCGGCGAGCAGTCGGAGACGAAGACGATGCAGTTCGACGTGGTGATAGTGGGCGCGGGTCATGGCGGGGCGCAGGTGGCGATCATGCTGCGCACGCAGAAATTTGCAGGGACCATCGCGATCATCGGCGACGAGCCCGAGCTTCCCTACGAACGCCCGCCGCTGTCGAAAGAATATTTCGCGGGCGAGAAGGAATTCGAACGCATCCAGCTGCGTCCCGCCAAATATTGGGATGAGCGCGAAGTCACGATGCTGCTCGGCCAGCGCGTCGCGCGCGTCGATCCGGCCGCCCACACCGTCACCACCGATGGCGGCGAGACGATCGGCTATGGCAAGCTCGTCTGGGCGACCGGCGGCCAACCGCGCATGTTGCCGGTCCCGGGCGGCGACCTTCCCGGCGTGCAGGGCGTGCGCACGCGCGCCGATGCCGATGCGATGAAGGCTGCATCCGAGACCGCGCGCCAGATCGTCGTCATTGGCGGCGGCTATATCGGCCTCGAAGCCGCGGCGGTGCTCAACAAGGCGGGCAAGAAAGTCGTGCTCCTCGAAGCACTCGACCGCGTGCTCGCGCGCGTCGCGGGCGAAGACCTGTCGCGTTTCTACGAGAAGGAGCACCGCGACCACGGCGTCGACCTCAGGCTCGGCGTCTGCGTCGATGCGATCGAAGGCGATACCCGCGTCACCGGCGTCCGCCTGTCCGGCGGCGAGGTCATCCCCGCCGATCTCGTCATCGTCGGCATCGGCATCGTGCCCGCGGTCGAACCTTTGATCGCCGCGGGTGCGGACTGTGCCAACGGCGTGCGCGTCGACCGCCTCTGCAAGACGAGCCTGCCCGACATTTATGCGATCGGCGACTGCGCGGCGCATGCGAACGACTTCGCCGAGGGCGCCGAAATCCGGCTTGAATCGGTGCAGAACGCCAATGACCAGGCGAATGTCGTCGCGAAGGGCATCGTCGGCGACGAAGCGCCTTACCATGCGATCCCCTGGTTCTGGTCGAACCAGTACGACCTCAAGCTCCAGACCGCGGGGCTGTCAACCGGGCACGACCAAGCGGTACTGCGCGGCGATCCCGCGAACCGCAGCTTCTCGGTCGTCTACCTCAAGGCGGGCCGGGTGATCGCGATCGACTGCGTCAACAGGGCCAAGGATTATGTTCAGGGCCGGATGATCGTGACTGCGGGGCTTCGGGCGACGGCCGAACAGCTCGCCGACACCGAAACCCCGTTGAAGGCGCTGCTGCCCGCCTGACCGCTACCAGCGGATCGTTACACCCACTGTGCCGCCGTAGCGCCGGCTGCGCGGGCCGTCGGCGTCGAAGCCATAGTCGCCCTTCACATGCACCGCGACGCTTGTCCCGATGCGCGCGATAACCCCGGCGCCAACCTCGGCCTCGGTCCGGCCCAGGTCGGTTCGGATCGGGTCGGTGCCGAAACGCGTCGTCTGGTCGCCCGACAGGCCGTGCCACAGGCTGGCGTGGAGATAGGGCTGGAAGTCGCCATATTCGCCCTGCAAGCGCAGGCCGACGCGCCCGGTGAGCGAATCGCCCGCGGCGAAATCGATCGCCGAGAAGGCATCCGCCTGATCGTCGATCTTGATCCGCTGCCACACGATCTGCGCCTGCGGCTCGAGCGTCCAGCGGCCCGAGAGCGCTAGCGGATAGCCGGCTTCGAGCGACGCGGCCCAACCCTTGCCATCGACGTCGATCGCCTCGCCGCTACTCGCGGCAGCATTGCCGTCGAACCAGCTGTGCATGACGACCGCGTCGACATACCAGCCGCTTGTCCCGACCAGGGTCGCATAGCCCGCCAGGCTCGTCGCTTTGACGTCGATCTGGCCGACCGTCAGGTCGTTCCAGCCGATCGCGCTGCCGCGGACGGTGCCGTCGGTCGACGACCGCCCGACGAAGGCGCCAAGGCGGATGTTGGTTCCGCCCTCTTCGCCCCAGCCGGCGAAATCCTGGCCGATCTGGAAGCCGGAGAGGTCGCCGTCGAGCGAGGGGGCGACGTCGCCGTCCCATTTGATATCGCTATCCTCGGCGAAGACGCGGCCCCATGTCGACGGGAGCGTCCCGCCACCGCGCAGCAGCGCCTGTTCGCCGCGGCGTTCGTGGAAGGTGCCGAGCGTCGCGGCAGCAAGAAGATGCGCGGCCGGCACCGCCGCGACAAAGGCGGGCACTTCGGGCCGATAGAGCGGCACGGCTTCGCCGGGCTCGGCGACGGCCGGGGTCGCGCCCGGCGTCGGCGGCGGGGCTTCGACCTCGGGATCGGGCGAGGGGAGCGGTGCCG
>NZ_DATFFD010000277.1:0-11143 GCF_035250425.1 Sphingopyxis sp. | reverse complement strand
GAAATCGCGCCCCAGATATTTCTCGATCGTCTTCGCCTTTGCGGGCGATTCCACAATTACCAATTGCATTAAAAAACTATCCCCGTCACCGGCTCTCACATGTACGCGCGAGGGTGGCGGGGATAGCTTGATTCCGTCAAGGGGGAAATGGGTAGCCCGTCGGCTGATGCCAACGAAGCCCCGAGCTCTCCGGCTTTCCGAGCGAGATTACCCGTCAATTCAAATCCGACCCTCTGCCTCGGGGGGCGGGAGTTCGATCCGGTCGATCTCCTCCAGCGGACGAGGAAACTCCGGAATAGCCCGCTTCATCTCATTCCAGTCTTCCGGCGACACAATTCCAAAACTTCCTTGGGGAAGCCATCGCTTCAGGCATTCCAAGGCCATTTTGCTATCGCGATTGGAGCGGAAATAGGCGGCCTCGCCCCCATCCGTGATGCCGCCGTTGAACCCTAAAAGCGCAACCTGACAGATTCTGGCGGCCTTGGGGATTTTCGTGCCGAAGCCTGCGATATAATCGCTTGCAGGCTTGTCGGTGTTCCAGCCCCAACTCGTCGTGCCAAAATTCATGACAATGATCGAAGGGGTGTCGGCGCTAAATGCCGGCGTAATCAGCACGGCGGCGTAGACTGGCCATTTCTTCTTCACGAGGTCACCCGTTCTGCCATTTGAAATCCGCGGGCAGGATGCACTTGCCCGCATCATATTTGCCGACGCTGCGGATAATTTCATTGTCGTCGGGCTCGATACGGCGGCCGCTGATCTGCGTGTCGATCACGCGGCGTACCAGCGCGTCGAGCCGGGTCACGAGATAGCAGTCGATCGCCGGCGGCGCGTGCGGATTGCCGACGCCGCTGTCATCGGTGAGGAACAAATAGCGCGACTGGGTCGCCGCGGCCATCGCGCGCATCGCATATTCGGCCTTGTCGGCGACCCCCGATGCCGCGACCGGGGTGATATGGATGCGCTTGGCGCGCGCCGCCTCGGCGGCAGCCCAGGTGCGTCCGAACAATTCGCCGTGCGGCGGGGCGTCGGCGACGAGCAGCATCGACTTCACCGCATCGGGGCGCCATTCCTGCGCGACGGCGCGGATCAGCGCCTGGTCCATCGCCTCGGGATAGTCGCCGCCGCCGGTCGCATATTGCGCCGCCAGCGCCCCCTGCGCGCGGGCGATGTCGCGGTCGAAGGTCACCGTGCGCGTGACATATTCGTCGCCGAGGTCGCGGTAGAAGACGAAGCCGACACGGATGTCGAGGTCGCGGTGCTTCGCGGTGATCGACGAAATGATCGCGCGCATCTCGGCCTGCAGGAAGCGGATCTCGTCGCCCATGCTGCCCGTCGTGTCGACGACGAGCATCAGGTCGAGCTTGGTCGCCTTGGCCGCGAGCTGGTTCGCCGTGAGCCCGACGGTCTGCCCGCCCGGTGCGTTGACGACGAACAGCGGCCGCGCCGCGGCGATCGGCCGCCCCGCCTTGGCCGCCGACACGGTGACCCGCTCGCTGAGGCGGTCGAGCCCGGGGAAGAAGACCGCGCTGCCGTCGGCCTGCGTCGCCATGGTGATGCTGTTGCCGTCGCTGCACGCGACTTTCACATCGGCAAAGGGCACCGGCTGGCCGTTGCGGTCGCTGACCTTGACCGTCACCACCCGCGTCGTGTCCACCCGCGGTAGCGCGCCGACGTCCTGGCCCAGGCTGCTGCGGTTGACATAGGCGGCGTAGAGTTCGGGGTTGAGCAGGTCGTCGTGCTCGCCCGCGGTGAGGATGCCCGATTGCGGCTGCGGCTGCGGATAGGGGCGCGGCGGCGGCATGCGGCTGGCAACATAGTCGGACGATGAGCCCGGAACCGGTGGCGAAGCGGCGGCGGGCGCATAGTCGGCGCTCTTGCTGGCCGCCAAGCCACCCTCGACGCGCGATCCCGTAACGACGACGGCATCGGAACCGCTCTCGCTCTCATAGACGGGCGCGGGAGGCGGAGGGGGCGGCAGCGGTGCGGGAGGCGGGGGCGCCATCGGCGCCGGTATCGCCTCGACCGCCATGTCCGCGCGGCGTTCGTCACGCTCGCGCTTGGTTGCGGGTTTGGCATAGCCGCCATTCTGCTGCTGGCGGACCTGCTGCTCGGCGTCGAGCCGCGGCAACGGGTCGGCGTTGCGGCAAAAGCCCTGCGCGGGCGTCCGTGCCGCGGCGATCGTGAGCGGCGTCGGCGCCAGCCCCGTCGCCAGCACCGCGATCATCGTCGTTCCGGTCAGAAATCGGCTGCGCATCGTCATACTCCCCGGCCATGTGATACAATATCATCAAACTCGGCGCCAGCCGCTGAACCGTGGCTGAACCACGATAAGCCGTGAAATTATTTGGGGTTGGCCGCTATGCGCGGTGTCACAGGAGCGAAATTCGCGCCCCCGCGTGGCGCGCGATGCGCCCTGCCAGCTCCATTTCGAGCAGCACCAGCTGCACCGTCGCCGCGGCGCAGCCCGACTGGCGGACCAGTTCGTCGACCGCGACCGGGGTGGGGCCGAGCAGTACGGCGATGCGGCCGCGGTCGCCTTCGCCAGCCTCGGCTATCGCGGGCACCGGCGCGAAGCCCTGCGTCGGCTCGCGCACCATGCGCTTGTCGATCGGCCCCAGCGCCTCGAGCACGTCGTCGACCGTCTGGATCAGTGTCGCGCCCTCGCGGATCAGCAGGTTACAGCCCTGCGCGCGCGGGTCGAGCGGCGAGCCCGGCACCGCCATCACCTCGCGCCCATAATCGCCCGCGCGCCGCGCGGTGATCAGCGATCCCGAGCGGGGAGCGGCTTCGATCACCACCGTTCCGTGCGCGAGCCCCGCGATGATCCGGTTGCGCGACGGGAAGTGACGCGCGAGCGGTTCGGTGCCGGGCGGCTGTTCGGCGATCAGCAGCTGGTCGCTCGCGATCTTTTCCTGCAGCGCGGCGTTTTCGGGCGGAAAGGCGATGTCGATCCCGCTGGCGATGACGCCCACCGTCGATCCGCCGAGCGCGCCGATATGCGCCGCGGTATCGACCCCGCGGGCGAGCCCGCTCACCACCGTCACGTCGCGCGCCGCCAGATCGGCCGCGAGCTGGCGGGCGAAGCGGCATGCGACGGCCGAAGCATTGCGCGCGCCGACGATCGCAACGCACGGACGCCGCAGCATCGCCGTATCGCCGCGCACGACGACGACGGGCGGCGCGCCCTCGACCTCGCGCAGCATCGGCGAATAGCCATCCTCGTCGCTGAAAATATGGCGCGCCCCCAATTGGGCCGCGCGATCCAGCTCGCGCTCCGCGACCTCGACCGGTGCGATACGGGCTTTCCCTGCCCCGCCGCGCAGAACGAGGTCCGGTAGCGCGTCGAGTGCGGCCTCACCCGACCCGAAGCGCAGCATCAGCTGATGCCAGCTCACCGGGCCGACATGCGGCGTGCGGATCAGCCGCAGCCGTGCCAGCCGCTCGGCTTGTGTCATGCTTCCCCGGCTCCTTTGGGGGCGTCCTTCTTTCCGCCGACCCGCGGCTCGGTCCCGGCACGCAGCCGCGCGATATTTTCGCGGTGGCGCCACAGAACGATGACCGCGAGCCCGGCAAGGCCGATGGCATAGACCTGATGGCCAAATGCGAGTGCGGCGAACGGCGCCGACACCGCGCCGAGCATCCCGCCGAGCGACGAGATGCGCAGCAACAGGACGGCGCCGAGCCACACGATGGCGAACACCAGCCCGATCGGCCAGGCAAGTGCGAGCGCAAGGCCCAGCAATGTCGCAACGCCCTTCCCGCCGCGGAACTTCAGCCACACCGGATAGCAATGGCCGATCATCGCCGCGGCGCCCGCGATCATTGCGGCATGGTCGCCCAGTTCGGGGACGAAATGCCGCGCGAGCAGCACCGCGACCGCGCCCTTCGCGCCGTCGAGGATCAGCGTTGCCGCCGCCAGTCCCTTGCGCCCGGTGCGCAGTACGTTGGTCGCTCCGATATTGCCCGATCCGATCTGGCGGAGGTCTCCCGCGCCGAACATGCGTGTGAGGATCACTCCGAAAGGGATCGATCCCAACAGATAACCCGCGGCAATCAGCAAATATAAAGTCATGGCGCTCCCCGCTCGCTTTGGATCAATGTGGCGCCGTTACCGGAATCAATCAATGGATTCGGCAAGAGTGGCAACCAAATTGGACGAACTCGGCGACCATTGAGTGCCCATGCCGTCGCTGCTAGGCGAAAGCCCATGAACGCTCCCGCGCCCGATGCTCCCATTCTCTTATTCGACAGCGGCCTTGGCGGGCTCACCGTGCTGGGTCCGACGCGCGCGCTGCTGCCGACCGCACCGATCGTCTACGCCGCCGATTATGCCGGATTGCCCTATGGCAAGAAGAGCAATGAGGAACTCGCGGCGCGGGTCCCCGCGCTGCTCGGACGACTCGTCGAACGCTATCAGCCGCGGCTCGCGGTCATCGCGTGCAACACCGCCTCGACGATCGCGCTGGCCCATGTCCGCGCCGCGCTCGACCTGCCGATCGTCGGCACGGTGCCGGCGATCAAGCCTGCGGCCGAGCTGACCAAAAGCGGCGTGATCGGCGTGCTTGGCACCGAAGCGACGGTACGCCAGCCCTATGTCGACGACCTCAGCGCCAGGTTCGCCGCGGGCAAGACCGTGCTGCGCCACGGCAGCCCCGGCCTCGTCACCGGCGCTGAGGCGAAGCTGCGTGGCGAGGCGGTCGATCCCGACACGATCGCGCGCGCGATTGCGGGCCTGCGCGACCAGCCCGGGGGCGACCGGATCGACGTGATCGTCCTTGCCTGCACGCATTTTCCACTGTTGCAGGACGAATTGCAGGCCGCGGCAGGTTCCGGGGTGACCCTTATCGACGGCGCCGCGGGCATCGCACGGCGCATCGCTTATCTGACCGAAGGCCAGCCCTGGCCCGCCGCGGCCGCCCCCGGCATCGCGGTCTTCACGCGCAGCGACGACCGCCCGCCGCCGCCGCTCGCCGCGCTGACCCCCTATGGCATCGGGTCGATCGAGACGATCTGATAGGACAATTTGTCCCATGAATTGCGAATCGTTCGCACTGGATTTCAGCCGGAATCGGCGTTATTGGCCCGCCTGTTAACAGCCGCCGGAGGGAGCGGCTCAACAGCTGCACTAGCACCTGACTGCGGGGCTGAAACGTGAACTATAACGATATTTTCGCCCGGGCGATCGACCGGCTCCACGAAGAAGGGCGCTACCGCGTCTTCATCGACATCCTGCGCAACCGCGGGTCTTTCCCCAATGCGCGCTGCTTTGCCGGTCACAACGGGCCGAAGCCGATTACCGTCTGGTGCTCGAACGACTATCTCGCGATGGGCCAGCATCCCAAGGTCATCGAGGCGATGGAAGGCGCGCTGCACGACGTCGGCGCGGGTTCGGGCGGCACGCGCAACATTGGCGGCAACACCCATTATCACATCGATCTCGAGCATGAACTTGCCGACCTCCACGGCAAAGACGGCGCGCTGCTGTTCACCTCGGGCTATATCTCGAACGAGGCGACGCTCGGCACGCTCGGCAAGCTGCTGCCGAACTGCATCATCTATTCAGACGAGCTCAACCACGCGTCGATGATCGCGGGCATCCGCAATTCGGGCTGTGAAAAGCGCGTGTGGCGCCACAACGACCTGGCGCATCTGGAAGAACTGCTCGCCGCCGACGATTCCGGGGCGGCGAAGCTGATCGCGTTCGAGAGCGTTTATTCGATGGACGGCGACGTCGCCCCGATCCACGCGATCTGCGACCTCGCCGACAAATATAACGCCCTCACCTATTGCGACGAAGTCCACGCCGTCGGCATGTACGGCCCGCGCGGCGGCGGAATTTCGGATCGCGACGAAGCCGCCGACCGCATCACCATCATTGAAGGAACGCTGGGCAAGGCGTTCGGCGTGATGGGCGGCTATATCGCCGCCGACAAGAATATCATCGACGTGATCCGCTCTTACGCGCCGGGCTTCATCTTCACGACCAGCCTGTCGCCGGTGCTCGTCGCCGGCGTGCTCGCGAGCGTGCGCCACCTGAAATCGTCGAGCGTCGAGCGCGACGCGCAGCAGGAAGCCGCAGCGTACCTCAAGCAATGCTTCCGCGACGCGGGCCTGCCGGTGATGGATTCGACGACGCACATCGTCCCGCTGATGGTCGGCGACCCGGTGCGCGCGAAGAAGATCAGCGATATCCTGCTCGCCGAATATGGCGTCTATGTGCAGCCGATCAATTTCCCGACCGTGCCGCGCGGCACCGAACGCCTGCGTTTCACTCCGGGGCCGGCGCATGACGAGGCGATGATGCGTGAGTTGACGAGCGCGCTCGTCGAGATCTGGGACCGGCTCGAACTGCAGCTTCAGAAGGCGGCGTGACGGGCGCGCCCGGTTTTGATGACGTCGTCGTTGGACGCCGCTCGATCCGCGGCTTCCTCGACAAGCCCGTTTCGAAAGCACTGATCGCCGAGATACTCGAGGTCGCGATGCGCGCGCCCTCGTCGTTCAACAACCAGTGCTGGAATTTCTCGGTCGTCACCGGCGAACCGCTCGCGGCGATCCGGCAGGGCAACACCGAAGGCATCCTCGCGGGCAAGCCCGATAGCCGCGAGTTCCGCCGCTTCGACGGCATCGCCGACAATCATCGCGGCCGCCAGATCGAGATCGCCAAGCAATTGTTCGGCGCAATGGGCATAGCGCGCGACGACAAGGATGCGCGGCAGGACTGGGTCCTGCGCGGTTTCCGCCAGTTCGACGCACCGGTCAGCATCGTCGTAACCTATGACCGCGTGCTGCTCGGCAGCGACATCGCGCCCTTCGATTGCGGCGCGGTCACCAACGCGCTGGTCAATGCCGCCTGGTCGCGCGGGCTCGGCTGCGTGATCAACAGCCAGGGCATCATGCAAAGCCCCGTGGTGCGCGAACATGCGCGCATCCCCGACGATCAGGTCATCATGATCTGCGTCGCGATGGGCTGGCCCGACGCCGATTTTCCGGCCAATGCGGTGGTGTCGAACCGCAAGGGCGTCGACGAGGCGGTGCGGTTCGTCGGTTTCGACGAGTGATCGCTGGTTGAATGCCCTTTAACCTGCTCGACATGCTGGGCATTGTCGCCGACGCAGGGAGCGGCGTTCCGGAAAACCAGCGGGAGCGTATCGGCTGCCTGTTGGGCTTGGCTGTGACAATCCCGGTGGGCCTCATTCTGCTTCTCGTTTCGTTTATTTGAGCCGTCCGTATCATTCCCGTCGTTTGCGAGCGCTGCCTGCCCCTTCGACAAGGTTGGGGCAACTCGATAATATGGTTCGCGACTCTGCTCCCCCGATCACGAAAGATTGTCATGCCGTCACAGCGTTATAGCTATACCGCCATCACGCTTCACTGGCTCATCGCGCTGCTGCTCACATTCCAGATCGCGCTCGGCTGGGCGCTGGAGGGAAACAACAGCCCCGAATTGTTCGCGCGATACCAACTCCACAAGTCGATCGGCATCACGATCCTGCTGCTCAGCCTCGCCCGCCTTGCCGCTCGCCTGTTCACAGCCCGTCCACCCGCGTCCGACGGCCCGGCATGGACGCGGTCGCTCGCGAGCACCGTCCACTGGCTCTTCTATCTGGTGATGATCATCGGCCCCCTCACGGGATGGCTCCTTGTTTCAACTGCGCGCGTTCAGATCCCGACCTTGCTTTACGGCCTCGTCCCCTGGCCGCACCTGCCCGTTGGTAGGAGCTGGCACGAGCCTGCGGAAGCGATCCACGGCGCCATGGCGTGGCTCGCGATCGGACTGTTCGCGTTCCATGTCGCGGGCGCGTTGCGCCACCAGTGGCTGCTCGGCAAGCCCGAACTCCAGCGGATGATCCCTTTTTCGCGCGGCAAGGCGGCGGGCGCCGCCATCGGCGCGCTGGCGCTCGTCGGCGCCGCCTTTGTCGCCGGCCAGACGATCTATCCCGAACGGGCGCGGTCCGCCGTGGAAAAAGCGTCGCCGCCTGTGGTCGCCCCGACAACGCGAGCAATCGTTCCCGCGACGAAGGATGACGAAACCACCCCGATCGATGCAGCGGAGGAAGCGCCCGAAGATACGGCCCAGCCGCTCGCCGACTGGACGGTGGCGTCGGGCGGGCGGCTCGGCTTTACGGCGCGCTGGAATGGTGAGGCGGTCGATGGCCGGTTCGATCGCTGGCGCGCCGCGATCCGCTTCAGTCCCGACGAGCTCGCCAAATCGACGATAAGCGTCACGGTCGACCTCGCTTCGACCGACACGGGCGACGGACAGCGCGACGATTCGCTGAAGAGCAGCGATTTCTTCGATGTCGGCGCGCACCCGAGCGCGGTTTTTACCGCGCGTGACATCCGCCACCTCGGCGGGGACAGATATGAGGCGCGCGGCACGCTCGACCTGCGCGGCGCCAGCAAGCCCGCGACGCTGCGCTTCACGCTGCGTATCGACGGCGACCGCGCGCGCGTGGCCGGAACCGCGCGCATCGACCGCACCGCCTTCGGCGTCGGTCAGGGCGAATGGGCGGCAACCGACGCGATCGCTGCCGCGGTGGATATCGCCTTTTCCTTTAACGCGACGCGCCCGGCATCCTGATCGATCACGATGAGGGGCGCATCATGCCCCAGAAATGCGGGCCGCCGGGGACGTCCCATTGGGCTTGCGTAACAAACCCCAGCCGCTCGTAGAGCGGTACATTTTCGGGCGTCGCGGTCTCGAGCCAGCAAGGCAGCCCTTCGGCATCGGCAACCGTGGTTTGCGCGCGGATGATCCGCCCGCCATGCCCCTTGCCCTGATGTCCGGGGCGGACGCCGACATAATGGAGATACCAGAAACGCCCTTTCGGACGGTGTGCATCGATGCTTCCCTGCACCTTCAAGCCGCGCGGCAAGGCGGTGCCGAAGGTCGCGACGAGCGGGATGACGGTGCGCAGGAATTCGGCCGTACCGCTATGCGCCTGTCCCGGCGCGCGCCAAAGCGCGGCCGCCTCGTCGCCCGGCGAACGCAGCGCGATCCCGGCACGGACGTCGGCGGGGACGAGGGTCCGAAACAGGCCGCGGAGCGCGCGGGCGCGATGATTGGGATTGGGCAGAATCCACGACAGCGCAGGGTCGCTCTGGAACGCCTGCGCGAGTGTTTCGACAAGCGCCGGTCGGTCAATTGCCTTTGCGAACACTATCTGATCCATGCCGCCGCTCCCTCCGCCATTCCCGCGAAAACGGGAACCCAGAAGCAACGTCGGACTGGGTTCCCGCTTTCGCGGGAATGGCGATATTTGATTGGTCGCTCAGATCAATCGCGGCAATAGCCTTCACCTGCCTTCACGATCAGGCATTCCTTCTTGCCGGCCAGATATTTGAGGCCGGTTTCGTCGCCGCTCGCGCGGGTGAGCGACAATTTATCGGTGCCGCGCGTGAACTGGATGCCATGTTCACTGTCCTGGCCGTCATACGTCCCCTTGGTGTCGAGGTCCGACTGCATTTCGAGCTTGTACTTGCCGGGTTCGGCGGTGGTGATCGTAACGTACATGCCCTCGACCCCGGTCCATTTGCCCGCCCAGCTCGCGAAGCGATGTGACGCGGTCGCGGGATCGGTGGCTTCGGCGCCTTCGGGCGGCGCGGTTTCGACCGGAACCTCGGTGGTCGTCGCATCGGTCGGCGCAGGCGCAGGCGCCTCGGCCTTTTCGCAGCCGGCCAACAGTATCAGCGCCGCCGCGCTCGCCAAAATTGCACTTTTCTGCATCATGCTTCTCCTTTCCCGTCCAAACGCATGCCGGCGGATAAGTTTCCGCCAGTCTATTCGGTGATGATTTCCGCGAACTTCAGCGGGTCAACATTGCCGCCCGACAGCGTGACGAGCGTCGCGTCGGTCAGCGGCACCTTGCCCGCGAGCACCGCCGCGAGCGCCGCGGCGCCGCCGGGCTCGACGACGAGGTGCAATTTCTCGAACACCGTGCGCATCGCGTGGCGCACCTCGCTGCGCGTCACAACGACGCCGCGCACCCCGCGCGCCTGCAGCACCGCGAAGTTGATCGGCCAGGTTTCGGGGGTCTGGAGCGCGTCGCACTCGGTTGGATAGGACAAATCCTCGACAGACAGGATTTCGCCCGCGGCGAGGCTGCGCGTCACATCGTCCCAGCCTTCGGGTTCGACCGCGATGATCTCGGCATCGGGAAGCGCAAGCGCGAGCCCCGCAGACAGGCCGCCACCGCCGCAGCAGGCAACGACCTTGTCGGGACCGGCGATCCCGCGCGTCGCGAGCTGGGCATGCGCCTCGATCCCCGCGCTGCCCTGCCCCTCGATAATCCACGGGTCGCCATAGGCGTGCACCAGCGTCCCGCCGCGCTCCTTGAGCAGCTTCGCCGCCACCGCATCGCGCGATTCGGTCACACGGTCGTAGAGGACGACCTCGGCGCCCAGCGCGCGCGTTGCCGCGAGCTTCATCTGCGGCGCATTGCTCGGCATCACGATCGTCGCCTTGATCCCGAGCCGTTTCGCCGCCCAGGCGACGCCCTGCGCGTGATTGCCGCTCGACACGCCGACGACGCCCGCAGCCGCCTGTTCGGGCGTCAGGTCGGTCAGCCGGTGCCAGGCGCCGCGGATCTTGAACGCGCCGACGGGCTGCAGGCACTCGGCCTTGCACCACACGGTCTTGCCGTCGACTTCGAGCGGCAACAGCGGGGTTTGGGGGAGCAATGCAGCGACTTTCGCCGCGGCGCGTTCGACACCCGCGAGCGTGGGTGCGCGGTTCGGGTTGAGCATGGGATCGGGGCTTTGCTGTGTCATGGCTTCGTCCTATAGGGCCGGGCATACAAGACAAGCCGCATAGACAGGCGCAGGAGATTTTTCGATGAGCAAGGTTCTGGTGATCGGCGCAGGCGGCGTCGGTTCGGTCGCGGTGCATAAGATGGCCCAAGTGCATCAGGGGAACCCCGACATTTTTCCCGACATCACGCTGGCCAGCCGCCGCAAGTTCAAGTGCGACGCGATCGCCGAATCGGTGAAGGCGCGCACCGGCGTCACGATCAAGACCGCCGAGGTCGATGCCGACCATATCGACGCGACCGCGGCGCTGATCCGCTCGATCGGCGCGACGCATGTCGTGAACCTCGCGCTCCCCTATCAGGATCTCACGATCATGGAGGCGTGCCTGTCG
>NZ_DATFFD010000276.1:0-11917 GCF_035250425.1 Sphingopyxis sp. | reverse complement strand
GACCACGGTGCGGCTCGCGCTATCGATCGCGCCGCTGATATGCGCATAGCCATAGCCGATGACGGCGGCGAGCAGCAGCCCCGCGACCCCGCTGGCGATCGGGACAAAACGCCGGCCGCCGAAGAAGGCGAGATATTCGGGCAGCGCGATGGTGGCGAAGCGGTTGTAGAAATTGCCGCCGATGAGGCCGGACAATATGCCTATCGGTACTTCGAGCTTGTCGATTTGCGTGAGCGCCCAATTCTTTGCGGCCAGCGCCGCCGCCGCTTCGGGCAAGCCCGCGCCAATATCGGGCGGTGCGGTGAGGAAGGTCTGCGCGCCGGTGGTGGTGACGAGGTAGCAGACCACGCCCGCGAGCGCCGCGGCGCCATTGCCGTCGCGCGCAAAGCCGACCGCGACGCCGATCGCGAAGAGGATGCCGAGGTTGTCGAAGATCGCGGCGCCCGCCGCCGAGATGAAGGCGATATCGAGCAGGTCGGGCTGGCCGATGCGCAACAGCAGGCCAGCGATTGGCAGCACTGCGATCGGCAGCATGAGTGCGCGGCCGAGCGGCTGGAGCGTTTCGAGAATCTGTCTCACTTTCGTGTCTCCTCGAATGCGCGGGCGAGCGCGCGAACCTCGGCTGCCGACTTGCATTGCAGCGCGAGCTCGGCATGCGCGCGCGCTTCGATCAGCGTGAGGCCGCGCACGATCTGTTTCGCCTCGGCGACGAAGCCGGGGACCGCCGAGAGTTCGGTGGCGCCGAGCCCGGCCAGGATCGGCAGCGCCGCGGGATCGGATGCAAGCCCCCCGCACACTCCGACCCAGCGCCCGCGCGCGGTCGCAAGGCGGCAGGTTTCGCCGATCATGCGCAGCACCGCGGGGTGCATCGCGTCGACCCCGGCGGCGACCGCCGGATTGCCGCGGTCCATCGCGAGCACATATTGGGTGAGGTCGTTGGTGCCGATCGACAGGAAATCGGCCTCGGCGGCGAGCAGATCGGCGGTCATCGCCGCCGCGGGGGTTTCGATCATCACCCCGACCTCGACCGGCGTGACAATCTCCATTTCGCCGCGGAGCCGCTCGACGATCGCGCGGACCTGCCGCATTTCGTCGATGCTCGCGACCATCGGGATCATGATCTTGCACTGGCCCACCGGCTCGACGCGCAAGATCGCGCGGAGCTGCGTTTCGAGCAGGTCGGGCCGGGCCAGCGCAACACGGATACCGCGCTGGCCGAGCGCCGGATTTTCCTCCTGCGCGATCGGGATATAGGCGGCGGGCTTGTCGCCGCCGATATCGAGCAGGCGGATGATAACGGGCTTGCCCGCCAGCGCGTCGGCGATCCCCTGATAGGCGGCGTGCTGCTCATCCTCGGACGGCGCGGTGTCGCGATCGAGGAAAAGGAATTCGCTGCGGACGAGCCCCGATCCCTCGGCTCCCTGTTCGGCGGCGAGTACGGCGTCCTCGACCGTGCCGATATTGGCGAAGATTTCGATGCGCGTGCCGTCGCTGGTCTGGCAGGCGTCCTTTGCCGCGGCCTGAGCGGCCTCGCGCCTTGCATCGCGCTTGGCGAGGCGCACTGTGAAGGCTTCGGCATCGGCGGGCGAGGCGGCGACGGTGAGGTGGCCCATCTCGGCGTCGAGCAACAGCGGCGCGCCGTCGGCAACCGCGTCGAGCGCATCGCCCATCGCGACGAGCGCGGGGAGGCCCATGCCAGCGCAGAGGATCGCGACGTGCGACGTCGGCCCACCGCGCGCAAGGCAGACACCGGCGGGTTTCGCGGCAGCTAGCGCCACAAGCTGCGACGGCAGCAAATCCTCGGCAACCACGATCGTCCCGGCCGGAACGGCATTGCCGTCGAGCGGCGTGCCCGTCAGCGTCGACAGCAATTGGCGCTCGATGTCGATCAGATCGTCGATGCGTTCGATCAGATGCGCATTGCCCGTCGCGCGGATCGCATCGACCTGGTCGTGGATCGCGCCGCGCCAGGCGAAGCCGGCGCTGCGTCCCTCGGCGATGCGCTTCTCCGCGCCCGCAAGCAGTTCGGGATCGTCGATCAGCGCCAGATGCGCGTGCATGACCGCCGCCACGCTGCCGTCGGCGCTGTCGGCGCGCGCGGCGATCTGCCCGCGAACGTCACCCCGTGCCGCGAGCAGCGCGGCGCGCTCCTCGACCGGACCCGAGCCATCGCGCGCGACCGCGATCTCGGCCTGCCGCAACCGCGTCGCCGGACCCATCGCGAGCCCGGGCGAGGCAATGACGCCCCCAATCTGTCCCGCACTTAGCACCTGCTCCCGGATCGCCGCGACGGGCTTCGCTGCCGGCGCGCCTTCGCCCATGTCAGTCGCCAGCAAGGCGACGATCGCCGCAAGCGCCGCCTCGGCATCGCCGCCGCGCGCCTGCACGACAACCTCGTCGCCAAAGCCTGTGCCGAGCGCGAGCAGCGCAACCGTGCTGCGCGCATCGCCGCGCTTGTCGCCGTTCAGCAGATGCACGTCGGCCTCGAACCGCCGCGCCGTCTCGCCGATCCGTGCCGCCGGGCGCGCGTGTATGCCGTGCGGCAGCAACAGCGTCACCGCCTGCTCGACGACCGTACCGTCATCCGACCGGCGGCGCGCCTCGGCCTGCACCGGCACCAATGTCATCAACGCCTCGCACGCCCCGATCGTGCAATCGACGGTGCGGCGGCTGATCGCAAAAGCCTCGGCATTGGTCACGATCACTGGGGTAATCAGGCTGGTGGCGGCGAGCGCGACCGCATCGAGATCAAAGCGGATCAGCGGATCGCCGTGCGACACCGTCTGCCCGACCGCGACGAGCGGGGTGAAGCCTTCGCCCTTCAGCATCACCGTATCGAGCCCGATATGGATCAGCACCTCGGCGCCCTCGGCGCTGCGCAGCGAAATCGCGTGGCCCGCGTCGTGGAGTGTCACCACTTCGCCGTCGAAAGGCGCGACGACGGTGTCGCCGAGCGGCTGAATCGCGACGCCGTCGCCCATCATGCGCTGGGCAAAGACGGGATCGGGAACGCTGTCCAGCGTCGTCGCCCATCCTCTGAGCGGAGAGGTGATGATCAAGCTCATCGGCTTATTCCCCAAAACTTTCGCCGCTTGTCGTTGTGCGGCTTGTTTATCATTGTGCGGCTTGGACAAGGTCCGGTGCGGTTTCAGGAACAACGTGTCCGCCGATCCATGTTGCGCGCGGTGCGAGGTCGGCGCTCAGCCACACCCAGTCGGCGCGCTGCCCGGGTGCGATCGCGCCGGTGCTGTCCTGCAGCGACAGGAAAGCGGCAGGAGTCGCGCTCGCCATGGCCGACACCTCGGGGACGGAAAGCCCCGTCACCTCCACCGTCTTGCGCAACGCCGACGCCATATCGAGGTGCGTGCCCGCGAGCGTGCCGTCCTCGAAGATGCAGACGCCGTCCTTCACCGCGATGCGCTTGCCCTGCAGCGTGAATTCGCTGACATCGGTGCCGACGCTGGGCATCGCATCGGTGACCAGCATGATCCGCTCCTTGCCCTTCGCATGGACCGCGAGCCGCACGACCGCAGGGTGCAGATGGACGTCGTCGACGATCAGCCCGCAATAGGTATCGGAGTCGAACGCCGCGCCGACCGCGCCCGGATTGCGGTGGTGCAGCGGCGACATCGCGTTGAACAAATGGGTGAAGCCGGTGAGCCCCGCGCCGATCGCGCGCTGCGCTTCGTCATAGGTCGCGTCGCTGTGCCCCGCGCTGACGATCACCCCGTGGCGGACGAGGGTGCGGATGTCGTCCTCGTCGCACAGTTCGGGCGCCAGCGTCAGCATCACGCGCCCGCGGTGCGGCGCGGTGAGCGTCGTGAGGATGGCGTCGTCGAGACGGCGGATGCGATGCGCCTCGTGGATACCGCGCTTCACCTCGTTGATGAACGGGCCTTCGATATGGATGCCGACGACGCCCGGAACCCCTTGCTCGATCGCGGCATCGACTGCGGCGAGCGCGGCGGCGATCTGCGCCGGCGTGTCGCTGATCAGCG
This sequence comes from Sphingopyxis sp., assembly GCF_035250425.1. Classification (GTDB taxonomy): domain Bacteria; phylum Pseudomonadota; class Alphaproteobacteria; order Sphingomonadales; family Sphingomonadaceae; genus Sphingopyxis. The sequence continues at coordinate 7,919 of NZ_DATFFD010000276.1, read as the reverse complement.
TCGGGAGGAAGGCGGTGGTGCCATAGCGCGCATGCGCGGCGCCGATTGCCGCGATCGCCGCGACATCGACCTGGTCGTTGAACAGGACGCCGCCGCCGCCGTTAACCTGCGTGTCGACGAAGCCGGGGAGGAGCCAGCCGCCGTCCAGATCGATTTCCCGATCCGCCAGCGTGTCTGCCGCGGGCGTGACGGCTGTGACGGTGCCGTCGGCGACGGCGATGTCCACCGCGCCGAGGGCACCGGCCGGCAGCGCGATCCGGCCGTTATGGAAACGAAAGATCATAAAGTCTCGGTAACCTTGTTGAGATGCGGAGGCGAGTCGGGGTTGTGCCCCCGTGCCAGCGCCAGCGCGCTCGCCATGCGGTAAAAGCTCTGGATCAACAGGATCGGCTCGATCGCCGGATGCGCCGCGATGGCGGGCAGGTCGCCGCCGGCGGGATCGGCGAGCAATACGGTGGCGCCGCGCCCGCGGAACTCGTCGGCGACTTCGCGAACTCCGGCGGCGGCGCGGTCGGTGCCGCCCAGCGCGAGGACGTGAAAGGCCGCCCCAACGATCGCCATCGGGCCGTGGCGCACCTCGGCGGCGCTGAAGCTTTCGGCGTGGAGTCCCGAGGTTTCCTTGAATTTGAGCGCCGCCTCCTGCGCCACGCCAAGGCCATAGCCGCGCCCGAGAACGAACAGGTTGGTGGCGCCCCGAAACGCCACGACGGCAGGCGACCAGTCGAGCGCGAAGGCCCGCTCGAGCTGCGCGGGCAGGGCGGCCAGCGCGTCTTCGAGCATGGCATCCTCCGCCCACGCCGCGACGAGCGCCGCGATCGCGGCGAGCGAGGCGATATAGGATTTTGTCGCGGCGACCGACCGCTCGACCCCGGCGGACAGCGGGATCACGACGTCGGCGAGAATCGCAAGCGGCGAGCCTTCGGCATTGACCAGCGCGACGACAAAGGCGCCCGCGTCGCGCTGCTGCTCGACCGCGGCGAGCAGGTCAGGGCTTTTTCCCGACTGCGAAATCGCGAGGCATAGCCGGTTTCCGGCGACCGCGGGGGCGTCATAGAGCGACGCGATCGACAGCGCCGCCGACGCGGTCGGCGTCCCGGTCATCGTCTCGATCAGATATTTGGCATAGGTCGCCGCATGATCCGACGACCCGCGCGCGCAGGTGACGACCGCTGCGGGGGGCGAAGCGCGCAGGCGCCGGGCGATCGTGGCGAAAGCGTCGCGATTCGCCTCCAGCATCCTTGCGACGCCGCCTGCCGCATCGCCTGCTTCCTGCTCCATCAGCGTCTGTCGTCCGTCCGATGCGGCGTTCGGCGTCATAGAATCTTGTCTCCCGGTCGGTGCTGTGCAGCCCTTCGATATATTGGTACTATATAGGTTATATATGTCCCATCAAGATATATGTTTGCTGCGACTGGATTTTGACCGCCCATCCTTTGTAGTGCACGCTTTTCAGCGCATGCAGCCATCCCGGATCGCATTTTTCGGGACTGCTGACCGGCCACCGATGGCGCGCGGTCTTGTAGCGTATTGGTAATAAATGGCGACCAATGTTGGTCTTGTGCAGATCGCGCAGGCGGCGAGGATTCGGTCGCGGATCTTGCGTTGCGCGGGCGAGTGCGCCGGGCGGCCCGGCCGGGATCCAAGGCTTTTTAAGCGGCCTATCCGTTAAGCTCGGCGACGACGTCATAGGCGTCGCCGCGATAATAGCTCTGGGTGAACTCGGCGGTGCGGCCGTCGGGCAGAAATCCGCGCCGCTCGATGAACAGGCCGGGCGTGCCGGTCTCGATCCCCAGAACCTCGGCTTGCTCGGCGGTGAAGGCGACCGCGCGCAGCCGCTGGAGCGCGCGGACGGGCAGGTGCCCTGCCGCGTCGAGCGCCTCATAGAGCGACGCGCCGACTGTCTCGACCGACGGCAGGCAATAAGCCGGGATCGTCGCATATTCGAGCGCCATCGACGTGTCGTCGGCATAACGGATGCGGTGGAAGCGATAGACGAGCGAGCCCGGCGACAGGCCGAGCGACAGCGCTTCCTCGGGGGTCACCGCGCCCGCGGTCTTGCTGATCCACTTGCTGTGCGGCTTGCGCCCGCGCGACACCATGTCTTCCGAAAAGGAAGTGAGCTTGGAGAAGCTTTTCTCGACGCGCGGCCGTGTGACGAAGGTTCCCGCGCCGCGGCGCCGTGTGACGATTCCATCGGCGACCAGCCCGTCGATCGCCTTGCGCACGGTGATGCGCGAGACGTCGAATTCCTCGGCGAGGTCGCGCTCGGTGGGGATGGCTTCTTCGGCTTTCACCACCTGCCCCTCGATCGCGTCCCGGAGGATCTTTTGCAACTGAAGGTACAGCGGGGTGGGATCGTCCTTCTGGAGCGGGCCGACGCGTTCGATCAATGACAAGGACGATGCTCCATCCGGTTGTAAAGGCGCTTCAGCCGATAGGACCAGCGCCGCGGCCTTATGTGTTGCATTGGTATCGTCGCGTCAATCTTTGTCGCGAACTGCTCGCGCGAAAGGGGGCGCCTGATTGTCTCTATCTCGCAGGATTGCGATAGGACCAATTCGGCTTTCTCGGTCAAACTCGTAATGGCCAAGGTGCCATCCTGCTCAATGCGCGACGATTGCGCTCTAGCGACGCTGGGTTGCAATACTAATATGAAACCAATTTGGCGGCTGCCATTAGGTCAAATGCCAAGTTTCCTGACATTTTGCTGTTTTTTGTTATAAAACAGCCGCATCGGAAAGGCGTTGACCCGTCAGTTTCTGCATGACAAATTAGATACAAATTGTCGATCGGGAGAAGGTGGATGCGGACAGCGGGTTGGACGGCGATAGCGATGGCGACGCTGGCCGCGCCGCAGGCGCTGGCGGCCGAAGCGCCTGCGCAGGCGTCGCTCGACCGTCTCGCTGATACACTCGGCTATCGGCTCACCATGGTCGACAATCGCCCGACCTGCCCGGCCGGGATCGACGGCTGTTTCCTGTCGACGATCACGCTGACCCTGCCCAAGACGCTGCCCGTCGACGCGCCGCCCGAAGGGTTCGCGCTCATTTTCAGCTTCGTCAATCCGCTGCCACGCGTCGAAAGCGACATTTTCACGCACCGCCACGTCAATGGCGACGCCCAGCAATTGACGCTGAAACCCGGCGTGACGCTGCGCCCCGGTTCGACGCACGAGATCAAGCTGTGGGGCGTCGGCTCGAATTTTTCAAAGGCGTTCGCGATGCCCAACGCATATCTGGTTGCTGAGGGGCTGAAGCCGCGCACCATCGCGGCGACGCGGGCGGCGATCGATCCCGAGACGGGCCTCGAAATCCTGCCTTTTGTGGCGCCGATGACCGACGAGGCCAAGCTCGCGACCAAGAGCGACGCCGACAAGACGCGCTGGCTGACCGCCGAACGCGCCTTCGATGTGCAGGCCGGACGGTTGGCACCCGAGGCAAGGGGCATCGTGATCCTGCCGAAGCCCGCAAAAGCGATGCAGGGCAGGGGGCAGGCGGTCGACCTTGCCCGCGGCATCGCGCTGACATTGGACGGCGTCGAACGCGACGCGGTTGCGCCTGCTTTGGCGGCGCTCGGGTCGCCTGAGGGCGGCGCGCTGCCGCTGACGATCCGCATCGATCCCGCCGCCTCGAAAAAGGCGGAAGGCTATATTCTCGACGTCAAGGCATCGGGCATTGCGATCGCCGCGCACGACGCAGCGGGGGCAAGTCACGCGCTACGCTCGCTCGCGCAGCAGGCGGCGTTCGAGAAAGGCAAGCTCGCGGCGCTCCACGTCGAGGACGCCCCCGAATATGGCTTCCGCGGTCTCCACATCGACCTTGGCCGCAACTTCCATGGGCGTGACCAGATTTTGAAGCTCGTCGAAGCGATGGCGGCTTACAAGCTCAACAAGCTGCACCTACACCTCGCCGATGACGAGGGCTGGCGCATCGAAATCCCGGCGCTCCCCGAACTGGCCACAGTTGGGTCGAAACGCTGCCACGATCCCGCCGAACAGACGTGCCTCCTGCCACAGCTCGGTGCCGGCCCCGACGGGACGAGCGGCGTCAACGGCTATCTCACCACGGCCGACTATGTCGCGATCGTCAAGGCGGCGACGGCGCGGCAAATCGAGGTCATCCCGTCGATCGACATGCCCGGGCACAGCCGCGCCGCGATCAAGGCGATGGAAGCGCGCCATGCCCGCCTGACTGCGGCGGGCAAAAAGGCCGAGGCCGAGACATACCGGCTGATCGACCCCGCCGACACCACCGAATATCGCAGCATCCAGCATTACAGCGACAATACGCTCAATGTCTGCCTGCCCGCGACCTATCGCTTCGTCGACACCGTGGCCGATGCGCTCGCCGACATGCACCGCCAAGCAGGCGCGCCGCTCAAGACCTTCCACCTTGGCGCCGACGAGACCGCGGGCGCATGGGTCAAATCGCCCGCCTGCAAGGCGATGATCGCCGAAAATGGCGGCGATGCGGGCAAGCTCACCCCGCGCTTCATCGAGCGCGTGAGCAAAAGCCTCGCCGCCAAGGGGCTGCGCGCTGGCGGTTGGAGCGACGGCATGGGGCATACCGAAGCCGCCGCGATGCCAAAGAAGGTGCAAACTAACATCTGGGCCGTGCTCCACGCCGGCGGGGTCCGCGAGGCGCACGACCAGATGAACCGGGGTTGGGACGCCGTCCTGTCGATCCCCGACCTTGGTTATTTCGATATGCCCTACGCACCGCATCCCGACGAAGGTGGCTACAACTGGGCCTCGCGCGGGGTCGATCCGTATCAGGTCTTCGGCTTCATGCCAGGCAATTTGCCCGCCAATGCCGCGACGATCCGCAACATCCAGGCCGAGGGCAAGGCGATCGAGGACAAGCCCGTACTGCGACCGGGCCACCGCGCCGCGGGGCTGCAGGCGCAATTGTGGAGCGAGACGACCCGCACCGACGCGCAGGTCGACTATATGCTCTTCCCGCGCCTGCTCGCGCTCGCCGAACGCGCGTGGAGCCCGGCGCCATGGACTCCGGCCTATCAGGCGGGGGCGAGCTATGAATGGGGCGACAAACGCGTAGACGCCGCCAAGCTGAAGGCAGGCTGGCAGGATTTCGCCGGGCGCGTCGCAGCGCAGTTCCCAATGCTCGAACGCATGGGCGTCGCCTATCGCGTCGCCCCTCCCGGTGCGCGGATCGTGGACGGCAAGCTGGAGGCGAACAGCATGTTCCCCGGCACAACAATCGAATATCGCATCGGCAGCGGTGCGTGGACGCGCTATGCCGGGCCGGTGCCGGTCGGCGGCGCGGCCGACCTGCGCAGCCGCTCCGCCGACGGCAAGCGCGCCAGCCGGACAGTTCGGGTCGAGCCCGCCCGCTAAATTGTTTGGTCCCGGCATTTGACGGAGCGGATTTGAGGTAAATCGTTGGGGCTCGTTTGCCCCTCAGGCTCTCTTGACTATGTTGTATCGCTCGACCGACTGCCTCCGTCTTGTGGCGCTGCCGTGAAGAATTTGTCCCATAGTGCATCCTTCCATTCCTGACTGGATAATGCACCATCAAATGCCGGGACCAAACACCTAGAGAGCAAGCTCGCAAGTCTCGCTGCCCCTCCTCTGAAGAGCAGGTGCTTTATCATTACCCAAGCCACTCGATCCACGCGCCGTGCGCGTGCGATTGGGCAATTTTCCTCGGTGCCTCGCCGCCCGGCCAATAGCGCACGGCCAGTTCATGATGATGCACCGTCCGGTTCGCTTCGAGCGCCACCCACGCGAGCGGCCGCTCGGCGGTCGCGCGTTTGCCGGCGTCCTCCATCGCGGCGGTCACGCGCGCCTGCTGGTCGGCGGGGACATATTGCCAGACGATCGAATGCATCAGCACGCGCGTCGTCCCCGCGGCCTGCGGGCGCGCCAGTTCGGCCTCGACGAAATCGGCGGCGTTGGCGCGGATCAGTTGCGGCGGCTCCTCGGTCGCGGCGGCGATCGCCGCCTCGATGCGCGCGAAGCGGATATGATGCTCGGGCCAGATATAGGCTTTCAGCCGGAGCGCCTGCCCGGGATCGGTGAGGTCGACGGGGGCGACGTCGCAGCCTTTGAGGTTCGTGATCTCGATCGCATGCTGCGGCGGATGATCGCCGCGCCATTCGGGGGTGAAGGCGATCGCGCCCGGCTGCGGCCCGACATGCACCCCGCCGAGGTCGTAGTGATAGCGGTCGAGCATTAGGTTGATCCCCCCGCTCGACCCGATTTCGAGGCAGTCGAAACGCGGCGGGAGGCCGCGGTCGGCGAACCAGAGCATCGCCGCGACAAAGTTCGACGAGCGCCCCGCCTCGTTGGTCTGCGGCGGTCCGTCGAGCCAGGGGAGCAGCGCTGGCTCGTGCCGCGCGACGACCCCGGCGATGATCGTGGCGTCGTTGATATCCTCGGAATCGGCATAGATCGGGGCGAGTTCGTGCGCGGTTCCCGACAGGTGGAGCGCATGGATGCCGCCGGCGGCGCGCAGCGGCAGCGCGTCGGCGAGCGGCGCGCCCTGCCACCCGGCGATGCGGCGCGCGAATTCGCTCGCGGGCTTGCTGAGCAACGCACCGAGCGCCGCGACGACGCGGGCGGTGACGCGCGCGTCGTTGGCGCGGCAATAGGCGACCTGGTTGGCAAAGGCGGTGCGGACGGCCTTCGGGCCGGTTTCGGCCATGTCGATGAACTCGTAGCGCTCGCTCATTGCCCTTTTTCCTCTCGCCGCTTATGGGCGCGCAAGCTTATGCCCGAACCGATCATCTTTGCCATCCCGAAGGGGCGCATCCTCGACGAGGCGCTGCCCCTGCTTGCGCGCGTCGGGATAGAGCCGTCGGAAGAGTTTTTCGACAAGAAAAGCAGGGCGTTAGTTTTTGGGACAAATCAGCCGCATATCTCGCTGATCCGCGTGCGCGCGTTCGACGTCGCGACCTTTGTCGCGCATGGCGCGGCGCAGCTCGGCATCGTCGGGTCGGACGTCGTCGACGAGTTCGATTATAGCGAGCTTTATGCGCCGGTGGACCTCGGCATCGGCCATTGCCGCCTGTCGCTGGCGGGGCCGGAAGGCAGCGCGCCGCCGGGGCTGGGTGAAAGCCATATTCGTGTCGCGACCAAATATCCCGGAACGACGCGCCGCTGGTTCGAGGCGCAGGGCATTCAGGCCGAATGCATCAAGCTGAACGGTGCGATGGAAATCGCGCCGAAGCTGGGGCTCGCCTCGCACATCGTCGATCTGGTTTCGACGGGGCGCACGCTCGTCGAAAATGCGCTCGCCGAACAGACGGTCATCAGCGAAGTTTCCGCACGGCTGATTGTCAACCGCGCGGCGTTCAAGCTGCGTTCGGCCGAGGTGCCGGCGCTGGTGGAACGCTTTCGGCAGGCAGTAGGGCAGGGCGATGCGGCGGCTTGATGTATCCGAACCCGGCTTCGCCGCCGAGTTCGACGCGCTGGTCAATGATCGGCGCGAGAGCACATCCGATGTGTCGGCCGACGTCGCCGCGATCATCGTGCGAGTGAAGGCCGAGGGCGACGCGGCGCTCGCCGACTATACCGCGAAATTCGACCGCTTCGATTTGGGCGCGAGCGGGTGGAATATCTCGAAAGAGGAATGCGCCGCCGCCTATGCGGCATTGGCGCCTGAGCTTCGCGATGCGCTGAACCTCGCGGCCGACCGCATCCGCGCATATCACGCCGCGCAGCTCCCGGAGAACCGCGACTATCGCGACGCCACCGGCGCGCGGCTCGGCGCGCGGTGGAATGCTGTCGATGCCGCTGGCGTCTATGTGCCGGGCGGCCGCGCCGCCTATCCCTCGTCGGTCTTGATGAACATCATCCCCGCCAAGGTCGCGGGGGTCGAGCGCATCGTGATGATGACCCCGACGCCGGGCGGCGAGACGAACCCCGTGGTGATGGCCGCCGCGCATATCGGCGGGGT
>NZ_DATFFD010000275.1:0-28143 GCF_035250425.1 Sphingopyxis sp. | reverse complement strand
TTTAACGAAGCGACCGTCGGCCGCACGACGCGCCTGCTCCTCGAACGCAAGGGCAAATTGGACGGCCAGCTCATCGGCAAGTCGCCCTGGCTCCAGTCGGTGCATGTCATCGCGCCGGGGCTCAAGATCGGCGATATGGTCGATGTGCGTATCACTTCGGCCGGTGCCAACAGCGTTGGCGCCGAAGCGCTCACGGAAGAGGTCGCCTAGTGGGATTGCGGCAAGGACCGCGTGCCCCTGCGGAGGCAGGGGCCCATCTCCGTCCGTCGAATTTCGAAGCCATCGGAGATGGACTCCCGCCTTCGCGGGAGTACACAGTTATGATCCCAAGCTAGGAGCTCTGCCCCCATATGTCCAAACGCCCGCTGACCGCCTCCACCCCCGCCGAACCCGGCGACCGCGTCCGACTGACGGCGGAATTCGAGCGAACGCAGCTTTTGGGCATCCTCTTCGGCGAGTTCGACCGCAACCTCGTCGCGATCGAAAACCGCCTCGGCGTCTATATCTCGGCGCGCGGCAACCGCGTGCAGATCGAGGGCGAGGCCGAAGCCGCGGCGCGCGCGCGCGATGTGCTCACCGAACTCTATAACCGCATCGAACAGGGGCAGGAGGTCGACACCGGCCTCGTCGACGGGGTGATCGCGATGTCGGCGCAGCCGACGCTCGCGGGCATCATCCGTCACGACAAGGACGAAGCGCCGCCGATCATGATCCGGACGCGCAAGAAGACGATCGTCCCGCGCGCGCCGTCGCAGATCCCCTATATGCAGGCGCTTGCCCGCGACGACGTGATTTTCGCGCTCGGCCCCGCCGGCACCGGCAAGACCTATCTCGCGGTCGCGCAGGCCGTCGCGCAGCTGATCACCGGCAGCGTCCAGCGCCTGATCCTGTCGCGCCCCGCAGTCGAGGCGGGCGAAAAGCTCGGCTTCCTGCCCGGCGACATGAAGGAAAAGGTCGATCCCTATCTGCGTCCGCTCTACGACGCGCTCCACGACTGCCTGCCCGCCGAACAGGTCGAGCGCCGCATCGCGAGCGGAGAGATCGAGATCGCGCCGCTCGCCTTCATGCGCGGACGCACGCTCGCCGACGCTTTCATCATCCTCGACGAGGCGCAGAATACGACGATCCCGCAGATGAAGATGTTCCTGACGCGCTTTGGCATGAACAGCCGCATGGTGGTCTGCGGCGACCCCAAGCAGGTCGATCTGCCGATCCCCGCAACCTCGGGCCTCGCCGACGCGGTCGGCCGGCTCGAAGGGGTGGAAGGCATTAACGTCAGCTATTTCACCAGCGCCGACGTCGTCCGCCACCCGATCGTCGGGCGGATCGTCGATGCCTATGAGGGGCCGGGGGCGTAGGCTGCGGGCGATGTCGGCTTTGGGGTAGGGAACTGTCGTCGCCTCCTTCGTCACCCGGGATTGGAATCGGGATCCTTTCGCAAGGGCTGCGTAATATTCCAAAGTTCAGTAAAGTTCAGCCCTGTGCGGCGCCCGATTTTGGATCTGGCGGCGTGCTGGATGCGCGCGGGTACGCCCCGCCGTGTCGCACCGGCAAGCCGGGCAGCGACCGCTTTTATCCAGCAAATGAAAGAGCCGAATGAAGGCTGGCACGGCCGGATAATGTAGGAAAGGCCTATTTGAAGGCGATGCCTGCTTCGGGGTGGAAAGCGGATATAAGGCTCGGCCGATCGCTTGGTCTTCGTCGGGCCAACTAGCGCGGGGTTTCACGTGCCATCATGGTATCGGCGTGACGGTGAATCACGCGCCACTGCCCCGCCTCCTTGCGAAGCGCGGTTGTGACGCGATAGTGCCGTTCTGATTCCGTTTGCGAACCCGGCGGGTAGAACCAGATATGTTCGTACTGCACCACAAGGGCAAGGTCCCCGGCGCTCGTGACCCGGACCCGCTCATTCTGTTGGCGACCTCTGGTATATTGTGCGCTCGCCCATCGCAGCCGAGGATGCACGTTGTCCCAACCCATCTCGATTTTTCCTCCGGCACCACCCGTCAGCGTCACATCGGAAGCGTGGGACCATATGGCCATCGAGGGCTCGGGGTTCCCATTGTGGAACGCAATATGAGCCGCATCCATCCTCTCGAGCGTTGCCTGCAGGTCAGGATCTTCGGCTCTGACCCCTTGGGCGTGCGCACACTCCAATGTCGCGATGCTACCGGCAAGAGCTATCCCGACACCGATAAAAAACGAGCCGCGGTTCATAAAAACCTCCAAGAAGGGTGCGATCGTTACAGAGTGTTTATTCAATACACCTGGTAAAGTGGGGGTGTCCATGGGCCGGCTTCCGTGGCGCAACGCCACTTTGTCGAGGCGATGCGTCGGGCTCTCACGAGCGATGGGGCTTATTGTTCGCAATCGGTCGAAACCCGTCTTTCATGGTTCCGAGTTGGCTCCGCGTCACTGCGCTTTTGGGCCAGTGGCGTGCGCTACAATGCGTTGCTTATTTTCAAGAGTGATTCGCAATAGCATATTGACCCCCTGAGAATGCGCGCCTAGGGCGACGCTATTGCGAGTCAGTCGCATCTTTTAGGGGAAGAAAATTGAACATCGATCGTCGTCCGTCCGCATTCCGCTTCGCCGCAGGCAGCGCGTTGGGCCTCGTGCTCGCCGCGACGGCTTCGCCGGCCTTTGCGCAGGACAATGACGGCGAATATTGGGTGTCGCTCAAGAACCGCATCGTCGTTACCGCGACGCGCACCGCGGTGAAGGCCGAGGATATTCCGGTCACCGTCACGGTAAAGAGCGACGAGCAGATCGCCGACGAGCTCGTCACCGACATCCGCGACCTCGTCCGCTTCGAACCCGGCGTCAGCGTCCAGCGCCAGCCCGCGCGTTTCGGCGCCGCGCTCGGCGCCACGGGCCGCGCGGGCAACGACAGCTTCAACATTCGCGGCATCGGCGGCAACCGCGTGCTGATCCAGGTCGACGGCGTCCGCGTCCCTGACGGCTTCAGCTTCGGCGCGCAGGCATCGGGGCGCGGCGACTATGTCGACCTCGGCCTCGTCAAATCGGTCGAAATCCTGCGCGGCCCGTCGTCGGCGCTCTATGGCAGCGACGGTCTTGCGGGCGCGGTCAGCTTCATCACCTCGGATCCGTCGGACTTCCTTGAGCCGGGCAAGAATGTCGGCGGCCTCCTCCGCGCCGGATACAGCAGCGCCGACGAGGAGTTCAGCGAGACCGCGATCCTCGCGGGGCGCAGCGGCGACTGGTCGATCATGGCCGCCTACACCCGCCGCGATTACAAGGAACTGGAAAATCAGGGCAGCCTCGGCACCGCGAATGGCATCGGGCCGACGCGCACGCGCGCCAATCCGCAGGATGGCCGCTCGGACGCCGCGCTCGCACGCATCGTCTATGAGCCCGCGGGCGGCCACAAGCTGCGGCTGACCGGCGAATATCTCGACACGCGCCTTTACACGAACGGACTCAGCGGTCTCGGCCCGAACGGCCTCGGCGCGACCGTCGATCGCCTCGAAGGCTGGGATAGGGGGGAACGCAAGCGCGTCTCGCTCGACTGGAGCTGGGAAGGCGAGGGGGCGATCGATTTCGCGCGCGTCGCACTTTACTGGCAGGATGGCGAGGATCGCCAATATACCGAGGAAAACCGCACCCCATCGGCCGACCGCACGCGCCTCAACACCTTCGAAAACCGCGTCTTCGGCGCCTCGGCCGACGCCCGCGCCGATTTTTCGACGGGCGCGATCACGCACCGGCTGGTCTTTGGCGGCGACATCAGCCAGACGCGCCAGCGCGGTTTGCGCGGCGGGACCATCCCGCCGGCGGGCGAGACCTATCCAACGCGCGCCTTCCCGAGCACCGACTTCACCCGCGCCGGGCTGTTCGTCGGCGACGAAATCGCGATTGCCGACGGGCGTCTGCTGCTCTATCCGGCGCTGCGTTTCGACTGGTTCGACCTGTCGCCCGACAACGACCCGCTGCTGCCGGCCTTCCAGGGCGCGAAGCAGGACGGCTCGCGCGTCTCGCCCAAATTCGGCGCGGTGTGGAAGATCACCGACGAGGTCCGGCTGTTCGCCAATTATGCGACCGGCTTCAAGGCGCCCGAGCCGGGGCAGGTCAACCAGTTCTTCGAAAATCTGACCTCGCCCTTCTTCTCGTACCGCACGCTGCCGAACCCCGATCTCGGGCCGGAGCGCAGCGAAAGCTTCGAAGGCGGCGTGCGCTTCTCCAGCGACGCGATCAGTCTCGACGTCACCGGCTTTTCGGCGCGGTACAAGGATTTCATCAGCCAGGAGCAGGTCGGCGGCGTCGGCACGATCGCCAACCCCATCCTCTATCAATATGTGAATCTCGATCGCGTCCGGGTCAAAGGGGCCGAGGCGCGGTTCGAGGGGCGAGCGTCGTCCGGCCTGTATACGACGCTCGCCCTATCCTATGCGAAAGGTGACGTGATCGACCCCGACGGCGTGCGCTCGCCGCTGTCGTCGATCGATCCGCTCAAGCTCGTCGCCGGGGTCGGCTATCGCGAACGCGAAGGGCGTTTCGGCGGCCAGCTCATCATGACGCATGCCGGCCGCAAGGAAGCGTCGCGGACGACGGGGCTCTGCACCCCCGAATGCTTCCGTCCCGACAGCTTCACGATCCTCGACGCAACCGCCTTCGTCCGCGTCATGGATGCGCTGACGCTGCGTGCGGGTGTCTTCAATATCCTCGACAAGAAATACAGCTGGTGGAGCGACGTCCGCGGCCTCGCTTCCACCTCGCTCTTGACCGACGCCTATACCCAGCCCGGCCGCAACGCGAGCGTGTCGCTCAGCTTCCGCTTCTAGAACAAACGAAAAGGACTGCATGATGAAGACCTATCGCAAGCTTGCCGCCAGCCTGTTGCTGCTCACCGCCGCGCTGCCCGTCGCCGCCTCGGCGCATCCGCCGATCGCGGCCGAAGCCGCGGCGGCCAATTTCGAACGGGACCGCGCCGACATCCTCGCGATGGCGGGCAATTACCGCGTCAGCTTCAACATGCAGGAATCGACGCGCTGGGACCCGAATTACGAAATCCTCGAACCCAAGCGCTCGGGCGGCAACGAGGTGGTGCGCGTGATCGAGGACACCGGCCGCAAGATCAGCCTGCAGCACATGCTCGTCATCACCGGCGACGACGACAAGAGCATGATCATCAAGCATTGGCGGCAGGACTGGGAATATGAGCCCGCAAAGCTGCTCGTCTATTCGGACCGTAATGCATGGGCGTGGGAGGATGTCCCCGAAAAGATGCGCACCGGCCGCTGGTCGCAGACGGTCTATCAGGTCGACGATTCCCCGAGATATGGCGGCTGGGGCCAGTTCGAAACGCAGGGCGGCGTCCGCCGCTGGCGCTCGAACTGGACGTGGCGCCCGCTCGCGCGCCGCGATGCCGTGCGGAGCCCCGTCTACGATCGTTACCTGTCGATCAACCGCCACCAGCCCTCGCCCGACGGCTGGATCCACTGGCAGGACAATACCAAGATGGGGACGAAGGACGGCAAGCTGGTCCCGATCGTCCAGGAATATGTCCTCAACACCTATATCAAATATGATCAGTATGACGTGAAGGCCGCCGACGATTATTGGGCCGCGACCAAGGATTATTGGGCCGCGGTGCGCGCCGAATGGGACCGCGTCGCCGCGGCCAAGGGCGGCATCGCGATCGACGAAAAGGCCGACACCGGCACCGTGATCAGCGGCCGCCTGCTCGAAATGGCCGACGAGGTTCAGGAAAAGAAGCTGACGACGGCCAAGGCGGTCGCGGAAGCGAAGAAGCTGATCGAGACCAACACCCGCAGGTTTTGACGACCTAAACCGATCCTCCCCGTGCCGGGGAGGATCTCGCCTATTTCCTCTTCGTGCCCTCAACGCTCCATATCCCCGCCCCGCGCGTCGCGATGAACAGGAAGATGAAGCAGTAGAGCGCAATCGTCTCGCCGCCATTGACGATCGGATAGAGGCTCTTGTTGCCGTGCATCATCCAGTAACCGACCGCCGCCATGCCGCTCGCGACAAAGGCGGCGGGGCGGGTGAAGAGGCCGATGGCGATCAGCGCGCCCGCGACGAGTTCGATCGTTCCCGCCGCATGGAGCATCGGATTGAGCGGCCTTGGGAAGGGCACCGGGAAATTGAAGAATTTCTGCACGCCATGCGCGAGGAACAAGAGGCCCGAAACGATGCGCAGCAGCGCATAGGCCTGTTCGCCGAAACCACCCAGAAACTTCATGGATTGCCCTCTCATTCCGATTGTCGAGGCGGAGAGGCTAACCGATTTTTCGGCCGCTGCGAATTTTTTTCACATGACATGTCACACCCGCCGTTCCTGTCTCGTCATGTCAGTACAACCCGATAAAGGAGACATGATATGACCAAGGTAACCGATCCCTTCGCCGCCGCGCCGCAGCTGATGAAGCAGTGGATGGGCGTCAGCCTCGCCGCGCAGGAGAGCCTTGAGAAGAGCCTGATCGAACTGGTGAAGATCCGCTCGTCGATCCTCAACGGCTGCGCCAATTGCATCAACATGCACACCGCCGAAGCCCGCGCGAAGGGCGAGACCGAACAGCGCATCTATCTGCTGTCGGCATGGCGCGAAGCCCCGGTCTTCTCCGATCGCGAACGCGCCGCGCTGGCATGGACCGACGCCTTGACCATGTTGTCGGGAGGGCACACACAAAAGGCGGCAAAGGACGCGCTCGAAGCGCATTTCACGCCGGAGGAGCAGGTGAACCTCACGCTGATGATCAACGTCATCAACGGCTGGAACCGCCTCGCGGTCGGCTTCGACCTCTGGTACGAAGTCCCGGCGGCCAAGGCGGCCTGATGACCGCCGAAGGCATCCCGAATGCCGCGGATGCGGCGGACGCGGCGGTCAGTTTCGACCCGCTGCGTCCGCTCCTCACCCGCGTCGCCTACCGCATGCTCGGCTCGGTCGCCGATGCCGAGGATGTGGTGCAGGATGCCTTCATCCGCTGGCTCGCCGCCGACCGCGATGCGGTGCGCGAGCCCGCGGCGTTCCTTCGCCGCACCGTGACGCGGCTCTGCCTCGACCATATCAAGTCGGCGCGGAACCAGCGCGAAACCTATGTCGGCCCCTGGCTTCCCGATCCGCTGGTCGAGGAAGAGGAAGAGGACGACGTCACGCTGCCGCTGATGCTCGCGCTCGAACGCCTGTCGCCGCTCGAACGCGCCGCCTTCCTGCTCCACGATGTCTTTGGCGTCGAGTTCGAGGAAGTCGCGAAGACGATCGACCGCGATCCCGCCGCGACGCGCCAGCTTGCGGCGCGCGCGCGCACCCACGTCCGCGACGCACGCCCGCGCTACAAGCTTGAAAAGGAACGCGGCCTCGAAATCGCCAACGCCTTTTTCGCCGCCTCGCGCAGCGGTGACATGGCCACGCTAGGCGCAATGCTCGCCGCCGATGTCGGCATGTGGTCCGACGGTGGCGGCAAGCGCCCCGCCGCACTGATGCCGGTGCTCGGCTACGACACGGTGATGAAATTGCACCGCAGCCTCGCGGTGCTGTTCGGCAAATATGGCTCGACGCTGATCCACGCCGGGATGATCAACGGCCTGCCGGGTTTCGTCACGCGCGAGGCCGATGGCGAACTGCAAACCACCGCGCTCGAGATCGAGGACGGCAAGGTCACCGCCATCTATGTCATGCGCAACCCCGACAAGCTGAAGCATATGCACTAACGGTCAGGCGGCGCGGCATACCCCCGCGGCGACGAACAGGATCGCGGCGGCAAAGCTCGCCCCGGTGCGCACCGAGTTCCAGAAGGTCCAGTCCTTGAGATAGCGCGTCCACAGCGCCGCGCCCTCGGGCGTGCCCACCGGCGCCGCGGCGAGCGCGTTGTTGAGCGGGACGTTCAGCGCCATCGTGACCCCGTCGCAGCCGATCACATAGAGCAGCGCCGCGGCGAGGATCAGCTTGCCGTCGAGCGTGCCGAGCGATCCAAAAGCCATCGCCGCCGCGATCAGGCACAGCAGCCCGGTGCCGAACAGCGCGGTCATGAAGCCCGGATTGATCACCGTGACATTGATCGAATTCATCGCGGTCGCGCCCTGTGCGGGCGACAGCCGCCCGAGCCCGGCCATGATGAAGTTCGAAAAACCGAAGAAGACCCCGCCGACCAGCGCCGCGCCGGCGGCGGCGGTGAAGCTGAGGCCGGTCAAAAGATCACCGGCCATGCCGCGTCTGTCCCGTTACAAGGCGATAGCTGATGCGATACAATTCCATCGATTGCGCTCCTCCCCGCTGGCTCGAAAAGGTCAGCCGGTTCGGCGCCGACCAGTCGAGCATCGGTCCGTAACTATCCTTGACCGGATCGTTCACCGCGAGGGATAATATCATTCCCGCATCGTAGCGGCCACCATGCGATGTCGCGGCGAACAGGTCGACGCGGTCGTCCTTCATGCTCGGCGCGCGCGCGAAGATCAAAGTCCGGCTGTCGGCCAGAAAGCTCGCGTCGAATTCGTCGGCGGGGGTGTTGATCGCGCCGGGCAGCGGCGCGGCGGCGGCAAAGCCGCGCGCTTTCGAGCGCGCGGTGTAGAGGTCGTGGCGCCCGGCACCGCCCGGCCGGTCGCTCGAAAACAGCAAGTGCCGGCCGTCGGGCGACAGCATCGGCGCATATTCGCTTCCCGCGCTGTTGACCTTGGGGCCCAGATTTTCGGGTGCGCCGAAGCCCGTCGCGGTGACCGTGACGCGGTAGAGATCGTCCTTGCCGATCCCGCCTGGCCGGTCCGAACAGAAAAAGACGAAGCGCCCGTCGCGCGAGAAAGCGGGGTCGAAATCGCGCCCCGGCGAATTGAACGAAACCGGCGTCGCGGCCGACCAGCCCGTTTCGGTGCGCCGCGCGATCCAGATGTCATAGCCGCCGGGGCCGCCGGGCCGGTCGCGGCTGAACCACAAGGCGGTTCGGCCATCGGGGCTGATCGTCAGACGAATGTCCGAATGATCGGTCGAGGCGACCCCCGGCGCGAAAAGCTCAGCCTCGCCGACGATCTCGACCGCGGGTGCTGCGGCGAGCAGCGAAAACGCTAGGACAAGTGCGGTCATCTCACGCCGTCCGTTCGAAATCGCTGATCCAGTTGGTCTCCCAGCTTTGGCCGCCGTCGGCCGACGACGCTTGCTCCCAGCGCGCCGAGGTGCCGGTGATCCGCGACCACAACACGCGCGTCTTGATTGGCCGGCCCTCGAAACGGTCGTCGCCGATGAAGGTGCCGACGCCGCCCGCGAAGCCGCCGCGCACCGGCGGCGCGATACTCGTCGGGCTGCGCCCGTCGAGCCACCAGCTCAGCCACTCGCCTGTCGCCGGATCGAGCGCGCGGATGCCGACCCCGCGGAACCGCGCGCCGGGAAAATTCATCACATTGTCGCCGACATTGCCGCGCCCGCCGAGCACCGGCCAGTTCACCAGCGTCCCGTCGAAGTCGACCCAGTCGCGGCTTCCCGCGAGCCGCTTTGCCAGCCGGCGGTGCCTCACGTTCCAGCTGCCGGCCAGAAAGGCGAAGTCGTCCGCGTTCGGCGCTTTTTCCGGGAGGGAGGGCAGCACTGACGGCGCGGCCGCGGTGCGCGTGAAGTAATTGCGCCAGTTGATCTCCCACGTCGCGCCGCCATCGGTCGAAAATCCCTGGTCCCAATGCGGGCGGGGGCCGTGGATTTCGTGCCAGCGGAACCGGACCGCGATATCCTGTCCTTTGAATGTATCGCGCCCGGTAAAGACGCCTTCATCGCCGTCGAAACGTCCGATCACCGGCGGCTCGATATGCGTCGGATTGCGGCCGTCGACCCACCAGATCGCCCATCGCTGCGTCGCGGGGTCGAAGGCGCGGATGCCGAAGCCGCGATATTCGCCGCCGGGCAGGTCGAGGATATTGTCGTCGATCGTTCCGAGCCCGCCGAGCGTCAGCCAGCACGCGCTCCTGCCGCCGAACTCGGCCCAGTCGTCGCTGTCCGCGAGCCGCTCCTTCAGCCGCCGGTGCCAGACGTCCCAATTGCCGACCAGCCATTGCCAGTCGGTGCGATGCGCGTCGCCGCTTCCGGATGACGCGGCTTGCACCCACGCCGGCAGGCCGAATGCGGCGGCACCGCCCGCACAGATCATCGTTTCGATCACGCGGCGGCGGTCGAGCGAAGTGGGAAGATGGGTCATCGGGCCTCCAGCGACTGGGAGGCTTGGTCTGCCCCGCGCGCGACGTTTTGAGGATGCGAAGAATGGCTGTAGAGGCTAAGTCATATTTATGGTCCGTGCCGACAAGCTTCCGCCCTTGCCCTCGATCCGCGCCTTCGAAGCGGCGGCGCGGCTGGAGAGTTTCGCCCGCGCCGCGCAGGAACTCGGCACTACCGCGGCGTCGGTCAGCTATCATGTCCGCCAGCTCGAGCAGCAGACCGGGCTGCACCTGTTCGTCCGCCATCCGCACAAGGTCGTGCTGACTGCCGCCGGCGCCGCGATCGCGCGCGAGGCGACGGCCGCCTTTGCGGCGCTGCACGCCAGTTTCGTGAAAGCGCAGGATCAGGACGAGGCGCGGCTGTCGCTGACGACGCTGCCGACCTTCGGGACGAGCTGGCTGACCCCGCGGCTCGGGCTGTTCCGCGCGCGCCACCCCGACATCGCGATCGAACTCGAATTGTCGCCGGAGCCGCAGGCGCTGGGCGATGGCCGTTTCGACGCCGCGATCCGCCACGGGCTCGGCGACTGGCACGGTCTGCGCAGCGTCCGGCTGTTCCCGGTCCTGTTCATGCCACTCTGCGCGCCCGCGCTGAAGGCTGCGACGGCTGGCTTGCCAGATCCCGGCAAGGCGCTCGACGTCCCGCTGCTCGGCCGGCCCGACTGGTGGGCTTTATGGTATCGCGCACTCGGCCTCGCCGCCGGCCCGCCAGCAGACCGCTTCGGCACCAGCCTCGCCGCCGAGCATATGGATATCGCCGCCGCGATCGCGGGCCACGGGATCGCGATCGGATCGCCGATCCTGTTCCGCGACGAGATCGCCGCCGGGCGCCTCGTCCCGGCGCACGATCTGGTCGCGGGCGATGGCCGCGCCTTCTGGTTCGTCTATCCCGTTGCGCGGCTGCAAAGCGCGAAGATCGCCCGCTTCCGCGAGTGGCTGTGCGAAGTAGCGGCGGCCGAAGTCGCGCAGGCCCGTAACCTTGTCGACCGCGCGATCATTCTCGAACCATGATCGCGCCCAAATATCGCTGTCCTACAAAACCGCGCCGTTATAGCGTGGCCACCATGACAAGCTCTGACTTCCTTCCTCCCGCCGACCTCCTGCTCGCTGGGCACGAAACGCGATTCCAGTGTGAAGTTGCGCAGTTTCCAGCCATTTTTGAAACGGTCACTCCCCTTCGTCATCCCGGACTTGATCCGGGATCCATCGCAGCGCTGACGTCATGGACCCCGGATCAAATCCGGGGTGACGAAGAGGCCGAGGGGAAGTGCGGAATGCCAATCCAGTGTGAAGTTACGCAGTTTTCCGCCGATTCTCGTTCTCGGGATTTTTTATGCTGACCGTTGAAACCCACGCCGCGACGCCGTGGCCCGATGCGCTCGACTGGGAGGTGCGGGCAGGGGAGGCGGTCGCCGCCGCGCTCGCGCTGACGCCCTATGCCGAGCTTGCCGACGCCGCGCCGCTCGTCGAAGTCTCGGTGCGGCTGACCGACGATGCGGAGGTGCATAGGCTCAACCGCGATTTCCGGGGCAAGGACAAGCCGACCAACGTCCTCTCCTTTCCGCAGGTGCAGGATGATTTGCTCGAAAGCCTCGCGAACAGCGACGATGGCGAAATCCTGCTCGGCGACATCGTGCTCGCGCGCGAAACCTGCGCGCGCGAGGCGGAAGAGAAGGGGATTTCGATTCCCGAACACGCGACGCACCTGATCGTCCACGGCACGCTGCATCTCGTCGGTTACGACCATATGGACGATCACGCGGCCGCCGCGATGGAGGCGCTCGAGATGAAAGCGCTTGCATCGCTGGGCATCGCCAATCCATATGCGGATCAGGATTAACAGGGAAACGCTGCACGCATGTCCGACGACCAGGGATCTTCGAACCGATCGGAAGAGGACAGTAGCAGACCCGGACTGCTGTCCGGGCTGAAGAATCTGTTGTTCGGCGGCGACAAGGAACCGTCGCTGCGCGAGCAGATCGAAGAGGTCATCGACGAGGCCGAGGAAGAGGGGCCGGAACGGCGCGGCAGCAGCGTCGTCGGCGACCTGTCGCAGACCGAGCGCAAGATGCTGCGCAACCTGCTGCATTTCGGAGAGCAGACCGTCGACGATGTCGCGGTGCCGCGCGCCGACATCATCGCCATCCCCGAAAGCGCGAGCTTTACCGAGGTCGTCGCCCAATTCGCCGAAGCCGGGCACAGCCGCCTGCCGGTGTACCGCGAGAATCTGGACGAGGTCGTCGGCATGATCCACGTCAAGGACGTGTTCGCGGTGCTCGCCGAGGGGCGCACCCCGCCGCCCTTGCTCGACCTCATCCGCCAGCCGCTTTACGTCCCGCAATCGATGGGCGTGCTCGACCTCCTCGCCGAGATGCGCGCGAAGCGCACCCACCTTGCCATCGTCATCGACGAATATTCGGGCACCGAAGGGCTGCTGACGATCGAGGATCTGGTCGAGGAAATCGTCGGCGAGATCGAGGACGAGCATGACGACGAGCCGACCGCGCTGTTCGCGCCGGGCGAGGGCGGCCGTTGGGAAGCCGACGCGCGCGCCGAACTCGACGATGTCGGCGAGGCGATCGACCCGCGGCTCGCCGAGGTCGACGAAGACGTCGACACGCTGGGCGGCCTCGCCGCGGTGCTCGCGGGCCATGTCCCCGAGGTCGGCGAAATCCTCGTCCATCCGAGCGGCTGGCGCATCGAGGTGACCGAGGCCGACGAGCGCCGCGTCCACCGCCTGCGGCTCCATCCGCCGGTGGTGGTCGATCTGGAAGCGCCGTCGGAAACCGGGGACTAGGCGCCCCGGCTAATCCGGGTCGATATTGACCACATTATATTTCAACGCCTCTTTCCTCGTCAGGCATCGGCGCGTCGACCGGTCACTTGCGGTCGCGATCGTTTTCTGCCGGTACATGATGTCGGACAGCAGGTCGCGCGAGACGTCGAGGCGGATCAGCAGGTCATTGTCCTCGGTCGCCATCAGCGCCGCCTCGCGCTCGACGTCGCTGATCAATTCGGTGGTGGACTCGGCGCCCAGCGCGACGCTCGACTGAATGGCGTTCTTGTCGCCGGTCATCGTGAACATATGGACCATGAAATAGCCGCCGGGGTCGATCGTGCGGGCGCGGCCCCCCATGAAGACGAAATTGCAGGCGCTGAAACAGGTCCATCCCGACGGAATGCGCGTCACCATCTGACGCTCCTTGCTGAACTTGCGGATCAGCAATCCCGCCGCATTGCCGGCGCGGGCATCGCCGCCGGGCGAGCGGATCCAGATTTCGCTGATCGACGGATTGTCCGTCAGCACCTTTTCGAGCCGCGCCGGAAGCTCGCTGTCGACGCGGCCCTCGGCCAGCAGCACGGTTTCGCCGCTGCGCTGGAACGGGGTCAGCACCATGGTCTTATAGTCCGACCAGCTGGGCTTGGCGGGGCAGGTCGGGTTGTCGGGGTCCATGCCGGGCGGCGTCGCGGCGGTGCATAGGAGCGTCGCGGCAAGCGCGGTGACCGATTTGATCCAATGGTTCATACGATCATCCCCACATAAGGCGGATCCCTAACCGCGGACGCGATCATGCTATGTCATCGCCACGGCCAAAACAATATCACGGCATGGGCATTTGGCGGTGTGATCCGCGTCATTGACCCCGCTTGTGAGGCCGTCCATTCGGGCCTAGCCTTGGATACAGGGATGGGAGTCAGACATGCTGGCAAAGCTGCGATATCGGTCGGGGGTCGGCGCCATCTTTTTGGTGCTGCTGTCGAGCAGCGCCGTGGCCGCAGCCTGGCAGAGCGCACCGAGCGAAGGCGACAAGGCCTTTGTCCCTGCGCCGGTCGCCGAACCGGCACTACCCGCGCTTCCCGAACGCCCCGCGCTCGACACCCGCAGCTATCCCAAATGCCGCGAGGATTATAGGAAGATCGATGCGCCGTTCGATAAGGCGGCGGCGATCAACCGCTGCACGGTGGCGATCGACACATATTATACGCAGAAGATGCTTCCGTATCGCGAGGCGATGATCGCCTATCAAAACGCGCTGTCCTCGCTTTATACGGCCAGGGTCGGCGGCAATATGCGCTATTCCCCGGCGACCCAGGACCGCTTCTACAAGAGCATCATGGCGGAACACGCCGCCTCCGGCCCCGAGGGCGCGAACCTCGCCGCATATCGCGGGCTCGAGGCGCAGTATCAGACCGATCGCGCCTATCTCGCCGACCGCTTCTGCTTCAACACCGGCTGCAACGGCTATCCGGTTCCCGCCGCTGGCGTCAAAGTCGCCGCGCCCGAAGCCGCAGGGAAGGCGCCCAAAAAGAAAGGCGACGAGGCGAAGCGCGCCAGCAGCGACGCCGCCGATCCGAAATGCAAGCGCGCGCGCAAGCGTGGCGGCGCGCTGGGCGGGCTGCTCGGCGGTGTCGCGGGCAGTGCCGTCGGGCTCAAGGGCGTGGGTACGCTCGTGTCGGGACTGGTCGGCGCGGTGCTCGTCGCCGAAATCGCGTGCCAGCTCGACGAAAAGGAACAGAAAGTCGCCGCCGAGGCGACCGTGGCGGTCACGAAAAAGGAAGAAGTCGGTGCGACCGCCAACTGGACGAGCCCGACGCGTGAAGGCGTGGCGGGATCATCGACGATCACCGCGCTCAACACCGAGCCCAACGGCAGCAAATGCCTGTCGATCACCGACATCGCGATTGTCGAGGGCGAAGAAACGCGCGTGTCGAAACGCATGTGCCGTTCGAAACCGGGCGAACCATATAGTATCATGGCCTGACGGCGGCGTTGCGTTTGCGCCGCGAGGGGATTAGCGCAGGCGCGATGGACGTCTCCGACCTTCGCATCGCCCTGTTCAGCGGCAATTATAACATGACCACCGACGGCGCGAACAAGGCGTTGAACCGTCTGGTCGGCTATCTTCTGGCTCATGGCGCCGCGGTGCGCGTCTATTCGCCGACCGTGGCCCACCCCGCTTTCGAGCCGACGGGCGATCTGGTCAGCGTGCCGTCGATCGCGATTCCGGGCCGCAGCGAATATCGCGTTCCGGTGTCCTTTTCGTCGCGGGTCCGCGAGGATATCGTCAATTTCGCGCCCAATATCGTCCATATCTCCAGCCCCGATCGCGTGGCGCGGCAGGCGGCGGCGTGGGCGCGGCGCCGGCGGCTCCCGGTCGCCTGTTCGGTGCACACGCGCTTCGAAACCTATGTCCGCTATTATAATCTGTCGTTCCTCGAACCGGTGATGGTCGCCTGGCTGCGCAAGCTGTACCGCAAATGCGATGCGCTGATCGCGCCGTCCGAAAGCTTTGCGCAGGTGCTGCGCGAACAGCGGATGAACTATGACATCGGCATCTGGACCCGCGGCGTCGAGCAGGGGGTTTTCAACCCCGGCCGCCGCGACATGGCATGGCGCTGTTCGCTCGGGATCGAGGACGACGTGCCCGCGATCGCCTTCCTCGGCCGGCTGGTGATGGAAAAGGGGCTCGACGTGTTCGCCGACGCGATCGACGTGCTCCAGCGGCGCGGCGTGCCGCACAAGGTGGTCGTGATCGGCGAGGGGCCGGCGGGTGAATGGTTCGAATCGCGCCTGCCGAACGCCAATTTCGTCGGCTTCCAGGGCGGCGCGGATCTCGCGCATGCGCTCGCCTCGTGCGACATTTTCTTCAACCCGTCGGTGACCGAAACCTTCGGCAATGTGACCCTCGAAGCGATGGCGTGCGGCCTGCCCGTCGTCGCGGCGCGCGCGACGGGGAGCGCGAGCATCGTCAAGCATGGTCAGACCGGTTACCTCGTCGCCCCCGGTTCGATCACGGGCTTCGCCGATCATCTCCAGCGCTATTGCCGCGACATCCAGCTGCGCGCCGAACATGGCGCGGCGGCGGCGGAAGAAAGCGGCGCCTATCAATGGGACGCGATCAACCAGGCGGTCGCCGACACCTATGTGCGTCTGATCCGCCAGAAACAGCGGCGCCGGGGCTAGGATCCGTATTCGATGCCAACGGCGTCGAGGTTTGAAGCAAAATGGCTCAGTGCGAGGAGAGAAGGCGCAGTAATATGTCGATATTTCAAGACTTCTCGACGAAGCAATGGGCCATTTTGATCAAATCCCTGCGGGACGCTCAAATGGCTTCCATCTCGGACCGAAAGGCACTTGGAAAGGCAACCAGCCTTCCCGGCGTGTCTTTCGGCCCGAGTTGTTCGCCATTTGGGCGCCTCGACGCCGTTGGCATCGAATACGGATCCTAACGATGGCCGGGGATCTGTTCGGCGAGGATGCGCCTGCGGCGCGGCAAGGCGGCGCCACCGGCCCCGTGCCGCTCGCCGAACGGCTGCGGCCCCGCACGTTGGCCGATGTTGTCGGGCAGGAGCATCTGACCGGCCCCGAAGGGGCGATCGGCCGGATGGTCGCGGCGGGGCAATTGTCGTCGATCATCCTCTGGGGTCCGCCGGGCACAGGCAAGACGACGATCGCGCGGCTGCTCGCCGAAGCCGTGGGCATGCGTTTCGCACCGCTGTCGGCGGTCTTTTCGGGCGTCGCCGACCTCCGGCAAGCCTTCGCCGATGCCGAGAAGATGGCGGCGGCGGGCAAGCGGACCCTGCTTTTCGTCGACGAGATTCATCGCTTCAATCGCGCGCAGCAGGACGGGTTTTTGCCCTACGTCGAGCGCGGCACGGTCGTGCTGGTCGGCGCGACGACCGAAAACCCCAGCTTCGCGCTGAACGCGGCGCTCCTGTCGCGCGCGCAGGTTCTGGTGCTGAATCGCCTGGGCGAAGAGGCGCTGGCGACGCTGGTCGAACGCGCCGAGGCGGAGGTCGGGCGAAGCCTGCCGGTCACCGACGACGCCAAAGCGGCCTTGATCTCGAGCGCCGACGGCGATGGCCGCTTCCTGCTCAACCAGGTCGAGACGCTGTTCGCGACCGCGATCGAAGCGCCGCTCGACCCCGCCGAACTCGCGCAGTTCCTGCATCGCCGCATGCCGGTGTACGACAAGGACCGCGATGGCCATTATAATCTGATCTCGGCGCTGCATAAGGCGCTGCGCGGATCGGACCCGCAGGCGTCGCTCTATTGGCTCGCACGCATGCTGGTGGCGGGCGAGGAGCCGCTCTACGTCCTGCGCCGAATCGTCCGCTTCGCGAGCGAGGATATCGGCCTCGCCGACCCGCAGGCGCTCGTGCAATGTCTCGCCGCCAAGGATGCCTATCAGTTCCTCGGATCGCCCGAAGGCGAACTCGCGATCGTGCAGGCGTGCCTCTATTGCGCGACCGCGCCCAAGTCGAACGCCGCCTATGCTGCACAGAAAGCGGCGTGGGCCGCGGCGCGCGAAACCGGCAGCCTCGCGCCGCCCGCCAATATCCTCAACGCCCCGACCAAGCTGATGAAAGACTTGGGTTATGGCGAGGGCTATAGCTATGATCATGACGCGCCCGATGGCTTTTCGGGCGACAATTATTGGCCCGACGGCATGGCGCCGGTCGACCTCTATCGCCCGGTCGACCGCGGCTTCGAAAAACGCATCGCCGAACGCCTCGCCTGGTGGGACGAGAGGCGCCGCGCGAAGGACTGACACTGGGGTCTTTCCGAGCCTTGCTCCGTGTGCCGCGAGGGTATAATTTCGCCCCGTCGGGTCGCGCCGGAACTGGGGTAGTCATTATGGCATTGGCGCTTGTCCTTGCCGCCGCAGCGACACCGATCCTGTCCTGTCCAGGCGGCACTATCGAAACAAAATGCACCGCTGCGGAGGTGACGGCGAAGATCGCGCTGACGCGTGCGCGCGTCACCAATATCGCGCAGCGATGCCTCTATGACTTCGGCGGGAAATGCAGCGTCGAAGCGAGCGGACGGATCAACGGCCGCGATCCCGGCACCAGCTTGCTCTGGCAGAAAATGCTCCTCGCGCCGCAGGGCGGGCCGCGGGCGCGGATGCTGGTGCTGCTGTCGCAGGACAAGGCGGGGAAGGCGGCGCTCGCGGGGTTCGCCGAAAGCTCGGGGTCGATCGGCACGCCCGATCTGGTGGTGGACGATGGCAAGCGCCGGATGATCCATGTCGGCGGCACGCTCGCCGGCAGCGGCGGTGGCAACGCCGATGCGCTGTTCGTCAGCGAGGCCGCCGCGCCCAGATGGCGCCGCGTCGACCTGTCCGACTGGTCGGCGCAGGGCGGCAAGCTGCTGCCGGCGGGCTATTGGCTGCGGGGGCCGGCAGAATTCGCCTTCGACGAGATGTTCGCCTCGGTGCCTGTCGCGCGCGAAGGCGACGGCGAATGCTGCCCGCGCGGCGGCAACGCCCTCTATGATCTCGACATTCAGGGCGACCGGCTGGTGTTGACGCGCCTTCGCTTCCAGCCCATGCAGCCGTTGGGGCGTGACATAGAGGTCACCGCCGGGACATTGGAAGACTGATCTGCACCGGCATATGGCGCTGACATTCGACAGTTGGGACGATGTGGTCGCGTTCGCGTGCGCGCTTCCCGACGTCGAAATGCTTTCCTTTTACGGAACCCCGTGCCCAAGCTCAATGGCAAGGCGCTCGCCTCGCCGGGCCGCGAGCCCGGCAGTTTCGCCGTGATGTGCAAGCCCGACGAAAAGGAAATCCTGCTTGAAACCGATCCCGACACCTTCTGGCAAACGCCCCATTATGAAGGCTGGCACGCGCTGCTCGTCCGCTTCGGATCGGATGACCCCGATCGCGTCGCCGATGTCCTCCGCCGGGCCTGGTGGGACTGCGCGAAAAAGGCGCAGCGCCAGGCTTTCGGCGATCGCCCCTGACCTGCTGCGCGTCCTTGGCGCCGTGCTGCTCGCCGGTGCCGTGCCCGCGGCGGCGCAGGCGCCGAAACCCAATGCCGAGCTGAACCGCGCATGGGCGGCAGGCTATCGCGCGGCCTTTGTCTGTTCGTCGCTGTGGAACGGCGCGGGCAAGCCGATCGAGGCGATCGAGCGTGACGAGCTCACGGGCATCTATCCCGAGATCGAGGCCGACGTCCGCGCACTCAAGGCCGACATCGACGCCGGGGCGAAGCGGGTTAGCGTGCGGTATCGCGACGACATGCCGCCGCGGATCGCGGAATGGAGCGGGCGCGAAGGCTGCGTCACCCTGCCGATCGGTGCGCAGCCGGCGATGGCGCCTCAGGCGGATCGCCGTCCCGATCTCGACGCGCAGCGTTGGCCGATCGGCGACAAGGACGCGCGCGCGCCGACACCCAGGGGACTGAACCGGTTCGACCAGGTGGCGACGAATGTCGCGAGCTTCGGCGGTCGGTCCAGCTCGCTGCTGATCGTCAAGAACGGCCGGATCGTGCTCGAATATTATTGGGGCGGGCACGATGTCCACACTGCGCAACGCACTTTCTCGGTCGCCAAGTCGATGGCTGCGACATTGATCGGCCATGCGGTGCAGCAAGGCTCGATCGACGTGACGAAGCCGGCGTCGATTGCTGAATGGCAGTCGCCCGGCGACCCGCGCGCGGCGATCACCACCGAGCAGCTGATGCGCATGGCGAGCGGCCTCACCAGCGATACCGCGGGCAATCGCAGCGATGCCGTCTATATGGGCGGCGCTTCGGTGCGCCAGTGGACGACGCAATGGCCGCTGCTCAATCCGCCGAACACGCGCTATCGCTATGCCAACAATGACACGTTGCTTGCGACATTGTCGCTGAAGGCCGCGCTGCAAAAGGCGGGGACGCCGCTCGATCCCGCCGCCTTCTTCGACCGGCTCGGCATGACGCGCACCTTCGCCGAACATGACAAGGACGGTGATTACATCTTGTCGAGCCAGGTGTGGACGACCGCGCGCGACCTCGCGCGGCTGGGCCTTCTCTATGAAAACGACGGGATGTGGCAGGGCGAGCGCCTGCTTCCCGCCGACTGGCGCGGCTTCGTCACGACGCCGAGCGGGCCGCAGCCCGACGGCGCGTTCGGCTATGGCGCGGGCTTCTGGCTGCTCAACAAATCGGAGGGCATCCCCGCCGACGCCTTCGGCGGCTTCGGCAATCGCGGCCAATATCTGGTCGTCATCCCGTCGCGCGCGCTGGTGATCGTGCGGCAGGGCTATGACGACGACAAGAACCGGCTCGACATCGCGGCGCTCGTGAAAGCGATCGTCGCCGCCGATAGCTGATCATTCGAAAGGCGGGTAACGCTCGAACGCCGGCAGGCTATCGAGCTTCTCCATCCAGCCGACGCGTTCGGCGGTCTGAATCTGCGCCTGCGCGGGGATCGCGTCGGGATCGTCGAGCGTTGCGGTCTGCACGTCGATCTGGCCCGGAAAGATCGCGTCGTTCGTATAGAAGAGCCCGGATCCGCAATCGCCGCAGAAGTGGCGGCGGCCATGCTCGGACGAGGCGTAGATTTTCGCGGTGCCATCGATCTCGATTTCATCGTTTCCGACGAGCGCCCAGCCGACGAGCGGCGCGCCCGAATGGCGGCGGCAGTCGCTGCAATGACACAGAGCATGATGCTGGACCGCGGTGGTCATCGAATAGCGGATCGCGCCGCAATGGCATTGGCCACTGGCACGGGGTGCTTGCTCGCTCATCGCTCTCTCCTCGTGGAATCGAATGGGGAACATAACATAAACATATGCGCCGTGACAATGGCGGTTCCGGCGGGTGTTAGCGGGATATTAACCACAAGCTTCTAGGCCGCTGAGACACGGATTTTGGGGAACTTCCATGGATCAGAGCGGACCAGGCGAGCGGACATCGGGCCGGAGGGCGGCACGATGAAGCTGGTCATCCAGATTCCCTGCCTGAACGAGGCCGAGGACCTTCCGGGGACGCTCGCCGCACTGCCTCGCAAGATCGACGGCGTCGACACGATTGAGATATTGGTGATCGACGATGGCAGCACCGACAATACCGCGCAGGTCGCGCGCATGTGGGGCGTGCATCATGTCGTGCGCCACCGCACCAATCGCGGTCTTGCCGCAGCGTTCCGCTCGGGCATCGATGCGGCGCTCGCCGCCGGCGCCGACATCATCGTCAACACCGACGCCGACGGGCAATATGTCGGCGAAGACATCGCCCGGATCGTCGCGCCGGTCCTTGATGGGCGCGCCGATATCGTCGTTGGCGACCGGGGCGTCGGCGACAATGAACATTTCGGTCCGGTCAAGCGTCGGCTGCAGGAATTGGGCAGTGCGATCGTCCAGCGGCTCGCCAATGTGCATGTCTCGGACGCGGTCAGCGGCTTTCGCGCGATCAGCCGCGACGCGGCGCAGCGCATCAACATCACCACCGAGTTCAGCTATACGACCGACATGCTGATCCAGGCGGGTCGCAAGCGGCTGTCGATCCTGAGCGTGCCGATCCGCACCAACGCAACGCTGCGCCCGTCGCGCCTGTTCAAATCGATCCCGCGCTTCATCGTCAACACCGGCATCACGATGGCGCGCGCCTATACGACCTATAACCCGCTGCGCGCCTTTGTCGGGCTCGGTCTTGCGATTGCCTTTATCGGCATTGTGCCGATCATCCGCTTCCTGATCTTCTACCTGCAGGGTGCCGGCGACGGCCATGTCCAGTCGCTGGTGATCGGCGGGGCTTTGCTCGTCCTTGGCGTCATGGTGGCGGTGATGGGCGTGCTCGCCGACCTGATCGCCGCGAACCGCAAGCTGATCGAGGCGAGCCTTGTTCGGCTGCGGCAGATCGAAGAGCGGCTGCCCGCCGCTCCCGAAGTGCAAGAACCCGTTGCCAGAGCCCGCCGGAAAGGCGCCGCGTGACATCCGCCGCGGCCGGCGCACCTGCCGGAAAAGCCAAGTTCCCGGACGCCAGTTCGATATTCTGGCCGCTCGCCGGGATCGTCCTGGCGCTGGCAGGGCATCTCTACCTTGCGCTGACGCGCGCGATCAACTGGGACGAATATTATCACTACAGCCAGGTGCAGAAGCTCGCGCAGGGCACGCTGACCGAACCGCTGCAGACGCTCTACACGCGCGCCTTTGTCTGGGTGGTCGACCTTCCGGGCGTCGCCGTCGATCATATCGTCGCGATCCGGATATTCATGTTCCTGTGCGTCATCGTCGTTACTGCGGCGATTTTTGGCACGGCGTCGCGTTTCGTCGGGCGCGTGCCCGCGGCCTTCTGCGCGCTTATCTATCTCGCTGCCGGATATGTGCTTCAACACGGCACTTCCTTCCGCTTCGACGCACCCGCCGCGGCGCTGCTGATGACGGGGGCGTGGATATTGCTGCGCTTTCGATTGAACACCGGACCCATCTTAGTCGTGGGTCTGCTCGCGGGTCTGTCGGCGATGCTGACGATCAAGACGATACTTTATACCCCGGTATTCTTCGGCATCGCCTGGCTGCTCTGGTCGGAGGCCGACAACAAGCGGTCCCTGCTGCTCCAGCTGGCGGGTGTCGGTGCGGCCGCGCTCGGCTCCTTTGCGCTGATCTACCTGGCGCACGCCAGCAGCCTTGCCGGCAACAGCGACGTCGAGGCGATGAAGGTCGTCTCGCGCGCGGGCGGCAAGATGTTCCACTTCGGCTATGTGACCTATTGGCTGTCGCTGGTGAAAGGGGTGCAGCTGTCGCTGGTGCTGTCGCTGGTCATATTGGCGTTCCCGGCCGTTGTCTGGAAGGCGGCGCTGTCAAAGCCTGAAAAGTGGGCGCTGACTGGATTCTATCTGCCGATCCTGACGCTGTTCTTCTATCACAACACCGCGCCCTATTTTTACGTCTATATGCTGCCGCCCGTCACTGTCGCGTGCGGCGTGGTGCTGGCGTCACTGGTCGCGCGTTATCGTTCGATATCTGTCGCGGCGCTTTTGCTGCTGGGCGGCGGGTTCGTTTTTTACAACGAGCCGCCGAACACGATCGAACGCCAGCGGCAGATCTTGCGTGTCGCCGATGACATGTTCCCGGGCGGCGTCGCCTATTTCGACAGCTGCGCGATGCTGGGACGCTTCCCGAAAGCCAATGTGTTCATGACGCCATGGGGGATCGATCAGTATCTGCTGGGCGGCTTTCCCAGCCTCGAAGAAACCATGGCGTCCAAGCCGGTGCCCTTGATGGTGAACGACGATTATATGTTCGAGGACGCGCTGAACGGCAAAGACCCCGTGCCGGCCTTCCTTCCCGGCGATCTTGCCGCGATCCGCGATACCTTCGTGCATCTGTGGGGACCGTTCTGGATCGCGGGCGAAGATATTCCGGCCCGTGCAAGCGGCCATGCGTTCAAGGTTCGCGTGCCCGGCTATTACACCGTGCGCGGCTCTAGCGTCACGATCGGCGATCGCGAAGTTGCGCCCGGGCAATTCGTCCATCTCGATCGCGGCGTCTATCGTGCTTCGACGGCCGGCGCCAACGGCGCGCGGCTGGTCTGGGGCAAGGATATCAATATCCCGGCGCAGCCCGATACGGGCGGGCCGCTATTCATGCCGTTCTAAAATCGACGATTAGTTGCGGCGGCGTCCGAGTGTGACGAGGCCAAATCCCACATCGCCGGCGATTGACGACGCGCGGAGCGCCAGCGTTGCGGCCATCAGGCCGGCGGCCGGCACACTGGCGCCCGCGAGAGCGAGAAGCGCCGCTTCGCGAACGCCGATCCCGCCGGGCGCCACCGGCACGACAAAGCCCGCAAGCCAGGCAAGCAGGAACAGCGCGGCGAAATGGGCGAGGCTTGCTCCCGTGGGCAGGACCGCAGCGCCGATCAGCGCCGCCGCAAGCGCGAAGGCGCCAAAAGCGAGAATTTGAAAGGCCAGCGCGGTCAAGAGCGGCCGCCGCGCGGCGAGCGCGGCGCCGACGACGAGGGCCGCCGCCACAACTGCAACGACGGGCGCGCGTTCAAAGGTCAGGCAGGCGGCGGCAACCGACATGCTGCTCACCAGATGCAGACCGACCTCGACGACCACCGACCTGGCGAGCAGCTTGTGCTCGATCCCCGTCTTTGCGCCCTCGACCTGGCGGCTGACATATTGGAATATCGATCCCGGCAGATATTTCATCAGCACGCCGCGGGCATAGATGCGCGCCATGTCGCGGGGCGGAAGGCTATTCCCGGGATCGACGACCGCGGTCCATGCGCGAGCCAGCGCGCGATCGGCGGCCGCAAACAGCAAGGGCGCGCCGATCATGGCGCTGGCGAGCCCCCACGAGGCGTGCGGCTGGAGCGTCGACCAGTCGAGGCGCCACAGCCGCTCGCCGATAAAGGCGATGCTGCCCGCCAGCGCCGCGCCGCCGACCCACCGTCCGATCCGTTCGAACGACGGCCGGCGCCGGGCCAGGACGGCGTCAGCCATAAAGGATGCTGGTGAAATCGGGGTAGGGGACGCAATAGGAGCGGCCGAAATAGCGGCGCTCCTTGAGCCCGCAGTTTTCGATCGCGCTGCGATAGCGGCGGCGGCCGCTGTCATCGAGCAGGATGATGCCGCCGGGCGCCAGATGCCGGATCGCGCGCGCGAGACATTCGGTACGGCGGCGCCCGTCGACGACGATCAAGTCGAACGGACCGTCCGCCGCGTCGATCGCGCCGATGTAGGCGTCGCCTTCGAGTTCGCGATGGCGCAGCTCGACATTCGGGAAACGGGCAACCTCTTTGGTCAGGCGCTGATGCCATTCGGCATGATGTTCGACCGACACGACAGCGGCGGCATGGCGTGCGAGCCAGATGGTGCTGGCGCCCGCGCCATATTCGAACACGCGCGCTTTGGGCCGTGCCCGGAGAAACTCTGCGACTTCGCGCGTCGCTGCGACGTTCCACCACGGAAGGCCCAGCGCGATCATCCGTTCGATGTCGTGGATTGCCAAAAGCGATGCTGACCAGCGGAACCAGCCATATTCGTCGCTGTGCCGCGCATCCTCGGCAAGCTTTTCCATCGGACCAAGGTTTGCGATCGTGTGCATCACCCCGGCGTAAGACCGTTTGACCAACTGCATCATCTTCTCCAGCCTCCCGAACGGGTGCAAGAGTGTATTAACCAAAACATCCCTGTTGAAAGGTTAATTTCGGGCGAAAATCAGCTTAATCGCCCAGATCGACCTGATGCTGCTGCGCCCATGCCTGATACTGGCCACGCGGGTCGGATGACGGCTGGGCCAGGATTGCCGCCATGTCAGCGCGCAGCGCGCCGAGGTCGAGCGAGCGGATCATCGCCTTCACCGGGCCGACGCCCGCCGGGGTGATCGACAGCCGCTCGATCCCGAGGCCGAGCAGCGCCATCGCCTCCAGCGGGCGACCGCCCATTTCGCCGCATACGCCGAGCGCCACCTTCGACCCCGACACCGTGCGGACGACCCGCGCGAGATAGCGCATGACGATCGGCGACAACCAGTCATAGCGTTCGGCGAGCCGCGGGTGGGCGCGGTCGGCGGCGAACAGGAACTGCGTCAGGTCGTTGGTGCCGACCGACAGGAAGTCGAGGTGCGGGAGCATCAGGTCGAGCGTTTCGAGCAGGCCGGGAACTTCGAGCATCGCGCCATAGCGGATCGCGACGGGCAATTTCTTGTTGTGGCTCGCAAGCCACGCCCGCTGGCCGACGAACAGGTTACGCGCGGCTTCATATTCCCAAGGCTCGGACACCATCGGGAACATGACGTTGAGCGTGCGGCCGGCGGCCGCCTCCATCAGCGCGCGCGCCTGGACCTTCAGCAGGCCTTCGCGCTCGAGCGCGAGGCGCAGCGCCCGCCAGCCCATCGCCGGATTTTCTTCCTGCGCGCTGCCCTCGACATTCATATAAGGCAGCGCCTTGTCGCCGCCGATGTCGACGGTGCGGAAGATCACCGGCCGGTCGCCCGCCGCGTCAAGCACGTCGCGATACAGCCGCTGCTGGCGGTCGCGCGAGGGCAAGGTCGCCGATACGAGGAACTGGAATTCGGTGCGGAACAGCCCGATCCCGCGCGCACCCGTCAGGTCGAGCGCGGCGACGTCTTCGCGCAGGCCCGCGTTGATCATCAGCTCGATCGGCACGCCATCCTTGGTGACCGCGGGCAGGTCGCGCAGCGAGGCGAGGTTGGCGCGGCGCTTTTGCGAAATCTCCAGCTTGGCGTCGAACGCATCCTGCACCGCCTGCGTGGGGCGGACGTGCAACTGGCCCGCGGTGGCGTCGAGCAGCAACAGATCGCCTTCGCGGATCGAGGCGCGCACGTCGCTGACGCGACCGATCACGGGCACCCCCATCGCGCGCGCGACGATGATGACGTGCGCCGTCAATGACCCTTCCTCGAGCACAACGCCCTTCAGGCGGCGGCGGTCATATTCGAGCAGCTCGGCAGGGCCGAGGTTGCGCGCGATCAGGATCGAATCGTGCCGAAGCCCCATTTGCGCCGCGGTGCCCATCTGCCCCGACACGATGCGGATCAGCCGGTTCGACAAATCTTCGAGGTCGTGCATGCGGTCGCGCAGCAGCGGGTCGTCGATCTGGCGCATCCGCATCCGCGTGCGTTGCTGGACACGTTCTATTGCCGCCTCGGCGGTCAGGCCGCTGTCGATCGCCTCGTTGATGCGCCGCGACCAACCCTCGTCATAGGCGAACATCTTGTAGGTCTCGATGACCTCCTCATGCTCGCCGCCGACGCCGAAATCGGCCGAGCTTGCCATACGGTCGATCTGCTCGCGCATCTTGTCGAACGCCGCATAGACGCGGTGGCGCTCGGCCTCGGTATCGTCGGCGACGGTGTGCTCGATCGTGATGCGCGGCTGGTGAAACACCGCGACCCCGGCGCCCATGCCGTCGACGAGTTTCTGGCCACCCAGCCGCTGCGCCGACTGGTCGGCCGCGGCGGCATCGGTGCGCGCGGCGGTATCGACCAGGTCGGCGTTGGCGATCAGTTCCGACAGCACCATCGCCACGGTCTGCAGCGTTTCGATCTCGATGTCGTCATACCGCCGCGGATCGCTGTGCTGGACGCACAGCACGCCGACCGCGCGCTCGCGACGGATGATCGGCACGCCGGCAAAGCTGTGGAACAATTCTTCGCCGGTTTCGGGGCGATAGGAAAAGTCGGGGTGCGCGGCGGCTTCGTCGAGGTTCAGCGTCTCGATCTGGTCGGCGATCATGCCGACCAGCCCTTCGCCAAGACCGAGGCGCGTGACGTGCACCGCCTCCTGCTTCAGCCCGCGGGTCGCATAAAGTTCGAGCGTGCCGTCGCGCAGCAGATAGATTGAGCAGACCTCGCTATCGAGGCATTCGCCGATGATGCCGACGACCTGGTTCAGCTTGCCCTGCGCATTGGAGCGCGATGCCATGACCTCGTGCAACCGGGTCAGGATGGTGCGCGCCGACTGGGCGGCCGACGAGGGCGGTGGCGGGGCGTTGGTCATCGCAATCCTGCTAACAGAAGGATGCGGTGCGCGCCAATACCCCGCGCGCGATTGTCGAATTGATTCCTATGCGGTCGGGATCCCGGGTTAGTTGTTGCCCGACGGAACCGTCACGGAAGCGGTCGGGCCGACTGGAGATACTGGTGCCGGGGTAGTCACGATCGCCGGCTTCGGCGCATATTTCGCATCCCACGCGACGGCGTCTACCTGATATTGGGCATAGGCCTGATAAAATTCGTTGAACGGCTCGTCGAGCCGCGCGAGATGCGCGGGTGCCTGTTCGACGAGTTGCGCGGTCGGGGTCGACGACACGACCTGCGCAATCTCGTTGGCGCGGGCGCAGAAGCCGCGCTGCGCCGGCGGCTGGGCGAAATAGTTGAACAGCTGCGTCGAAAGGCGATCGCGCGGCGCGATGCCGTTGTTTTTATATTCCTTGCCGAGCTGGGTGATGACGCTCTTCTCAGTCGATTTGATCACCTTGCCATGCGTCTTGATGATGTTGTTATATGCCGAAATAAGCGTCGTTTCCTCGATCCCGCGACAGCCGATCGCCGCGACGTTGAGGCCGATCTTCAGCTGCCAGAAGGCGCGGTCGCCGGTCACGCCGCTGTTCGCGGTGACGAAGCGTCCGTCGATTCCGCGGCCGGGCAGGATCTGCGTCACGGCAGCGTTGCCTGGCGGCATCGGCCGCGGCGGGATGACGACCGCGACGGGCGGGGGCGGGGGCGGGGG
>NZ_DATFFD010000274.1:0-8810 GCF_035250425.1 Sphingopyxis sp. | reverse complement strand
CGGCCCGCATCAATCGCGGTCCGGCGCGCCGAGCGGGAAATAGGGACGGTAGGGCCGGGCATCCTCGACACAGCGCGACACCGTCG
This sequence comes from Sphingopyxis sp., assembly GCF_035250425.1. Classification (GTDB taxonomy): domain Bacteria; phylum Pseudomonadota; class Alphaproteobacteria; order Sphingomonadales; family Sphingomonadaceae; genus Sphingopyxis. The sequence continues at coordinate 8,724 of NZ_DATFFD010000274.1, read as the reverse complement.
GATGCGCGAGCAGGCGGGCGCGATAGGCGCGCAGATTCTCGTACTTTCCGTCGATCTCATGCACCCAGTCGGCGTAAAAGAGCGACGGCGCCGCGGCGCAATCGGCGAGGGTGAAACCATAGGGCGTCGCCCAGCCGCCGCCCGCCAGCTCTTTGTCGAGCCAGCCATAGATGGTTTCGAGCGCGGCCTTTGCCTTGTCGACGATGATCGGCAGGTGGTTTTCGGGCCCGCGCAGCGCGTCGTTCACTACCTGCTGCATCTGGTTCATCACATGATTGTCGAAGATGCGGTCGAAGAACCGCACCTTCAGCGCCGCGTCGAAATCGGCGGGAATCAGGCGCGGCTCGGGGACCAGATGGTCGAGATATTCGATGATGATCGACGATTCGAAATATGGCACGCCATCGTGGACGAGCAGCGGGAACTGGCCGACCGGCCAATGGGCCTTGAGTTCCTTGCCATGCTGCGGCGCGTCGGGGCCAATGACGCGATAATCGAACTCGACCCCCTTTTCGTAGAGCGCGATCAGCACCTTCCATGTGTAGGAGGAGAAGGGGTGGCCGTAATAGATCAGCATCAATTCTTGCCCCTGCGCGTCAGCCAGGCGAGCGGCCAGCCGACGAAGAAAATATGCGGGAAGAGCGCGACCGCCCCCTTGACGAGGCCGGTCGGCGGGAAGGGCGATCCGAAGCGCAGCGGCAGCACGATCCCGTTCATGATGACATAGAGCAGCAGCCCATAGAGCGTGCCGGTCAGCCACCACGGCCAGGCGGTCAGCGCACTCCAGCGCCGCGCGACGAAGAACCACGCCGCGACCATCGCGCCCATGATCGCGAAGTGCGTCGCGAGCCCCGCGATGTCGCCGGCGATGCCCCAGCCGCGCGCGGCATCGCCGAACGGACCGCTGGCGACGGCATGCAGCATCGAGGAGACGGTGCCCCCCTGCACGACGCTCGACACCGCCGCATAGACGATGTCGAGCGTGCCGCAGAGCAGCCAGGCGAAGAGCGCCGGGCTACGCCGCGCCAACGGCTTCGCCCCGCACCGCGGCCTCGATCTTCGCGATGTCGATCTTCTTCATCGTCATCATCGCCTCGAACGCGCGTTTGGCGGCCGCGGGGTCGCCGCCCATCGCCGCGTCGGTCAGCGCGCGCGGGGTGATCTGCCAGTTGAGACCCCATTTGTCCTTGCACCAGCCGCACATGCTTTCCTGTCCGCCGTTGCCGACGATCGCGTTCCAGTAACGGTCGGTTTCCTCCTGCGTGTCGGTATGGACCTGAAAGGAAAAGGCCTCGCTATGCTTGAAGGCGGGGCCGCCGTTGAGCCCGACGCACGATATGCCGAGCACGGTGAAGTCGACCGTCAGCACGTCGCCTTGCTTGCCGCTCGGATTGTCGCCCGGCGCCTTGTGGACCGACCCGACCTTGCTGTCGGGGAAGGTCGCGGCATAGAAGGCCGCGGCTTCCTCGGCATCCTTGTCGTACCAGAGGCAGAGGGTCACGGGCTGGCTTGTCGGTTGGTTCGTCATCATTTCTCTCCCTTGATGGGGCCGCCGATCGACCATGTATGGCCGAACGGATCCTTGATCTGGCCGTAGCGATCCCCCCAGAACATATTGTCGAGCGGCATCACGACGCTCGCGCCGGCGGCGACCGCGCGGTCGAACCAGGCGTCGGCATCGTCGACGTGCAGGTGCAGCGTCACGCCATTGGGCGGGCTGCTCTCATTATCGACATATTCGGGAAACTCGTCGTGCATCATCAGCGACGCGCCGTTGATCGTCAGATGCGCGTGCATCAATCGCACCCCGTCGTCGGCGGGCATGCGCGCCAGTTCGGTCGCGCCGAACGCCTTTTTATAGAAATCGATCGCCTCGCTCGCGCGCTTGTCGGCGATGGCGATATGCGGGGTCAGTCCCGTCGTCGGGCCCTGGTTTTCCATCGTCTCTCTCCCTTGATTATTTGCGCGGGCCGACGAAGCCGACGGGCGCGCCCTGCGGGTCGATCGCGTTCATCGCATATTCGCCGCCGGGGATTTCCATCGGTTCGCTGGTGATCGTGCCGCCGTTCGCGGTCACCGCGGCGTGCGCGCGGTCGATATCGTCGACGCCGATGTAAAAATTCCACACCGGCACCGGATAGCCCTCCATCAAAGGCATCACCGCGCCGATCATCACCTCGCCGCGCTGGAGGAAGCGATAGGCGCCGAGCGGACCCATATCCATCTCGCCCTCCTGCCCCCAGCCGAAATGCTTTTTGTAGAAGGCGATCGCGGCATCGGGATCGCTCGTCGCGAGTTCGTTCCAGCGCACATGCTGCGCCTCGGTGACCGAGAAGACATCGCTCTCCATGCCTTCGGATCCCGGCGGGGGCACCGGATCCATGATATAGAAATGCGCGCCTTGCGGATCGCCGATCATCGCGATCCGGCCGACGGGCAGGTCGGTCGCGGGCATGTGGACCGCGCCGCCATCGGCCTTGATCGCATCGATCGCGGCATCGACGTCGGCGACCTCCAGATAGCCGAGCCAGCCTGGCCGTGCCCCGCCCGCGAGCATGTCGGCGCCCAGCGCGAGCACCCCGCCGGCATTGCCGCCGTCGCTGCGGCCGATCATGCGATAATCGACGTCGCCGGCCGACGGGTCGCGCGTCGCGGCAATCGTCCAACCGACGACCGCGCCGTAAAAGGACGCCGCGCCCGCGGGATCGGGGGTCATCAGTTCGTACCAGATGAAATTGGATGGCATCGTCTCTCTCCTCTTTCCTTGGTCTCAATAGGTCAGGCTGGGGAACCAGTCGCCGCGTCCCTCGGGCGTCATGTCGAGCAAGCCCCACAGCGGATCGACGAGGTCGCCCGCGCGGTGGTGCTGGCCGGGATCCTCGGGCGCATAGGCCATCTCGCTCGCCCAGACGTGGCGGATCGTTGCCCCGTCCTTGCGGAAGACGTTGAAGATCGTCTCGTCCCAATTCTCGCCGGGCTTCATGCCATGTTCGGCGCGCTTGGCGTCGGTCAGCTTCGACGTGTCGCCGAAATAATCGGCCGAATAGCGTCCCTCGACGTCGGACAGGAAGATCAGGTGCGGCCAGCGCCGCTCCTTCGCCCAGGCTTCGAGCCGCGCGATCGGCGACTTGGCGACGATATAGAGCGGCGCGCGCTGCCCGACATGACGCGCGCTGCCGTCGATCGCGTCGAGCATATGGGTGCAGCCGTTGCACGGCTTGTCGCGCTCCGCCCCGAACATGAAGCTGTAGAGGATGATGCTCGGCTTGCCCTCGAACAGCTCGGACAGCGTCACCCGCTCGGGGCGCTGATACGCGCCGATACGCTCGAAGCTGTAATCCTCGGGCACCGCGCCGCCCGGCGGCAGCGCGCGGCGCTTGACGGCGACCGCCTCGATCTGGCGGCGTAGCGCGATTTCGTCGGCGAGCAGCTCGGCGCGCGCGGCGCGATAGGCTTCGCTCTCGTTCGGGAAGGACAGATGTTGCATGGCTAGGCTTCCTTCTGGTGTCGCTTATAGCCGGTGCAGCCGCAACGGCTTCCCATTTTCCCGCGCCAATATTCCGCGCGCTTCAAGGTCCAGCTGGACGCCCTTCAGCCACCAGCCCGCTTTCGCGCCGCCGGGGAACAAGGCCGGGGGCAGCATCGGCAACACGCCCTCCTTGATCTCGGCGACCGTCAGTCCCGGTTTGCCCTTCGGTACGGCGTTCAGCAGCGCGTCCTTCATCGCGTCATATTTCGCCTTGTCGACCTGCTGCGCAAAGCCCGGACTGGTGATGCTGCGCATCTCGACGCGCTCGATATTCCTGCTCATCCTGCATATCCCTTCGTCGCTTCGATCGGCGGGGCGCGGAATCCCATCGCCGCCCACGCCGTCAGCAGCCGCCACAGGAATTTGCCCGACGGCGTCCGATAATTGGGGATGTCGCCCGGCAGCTCGATCCCCGCGGGCCGATCGCCGACGATCGTCCGCATTTCGGCGGCCGGCCGTTCTTCTGCGGCGATGCGGTCCGAATAGACGCTGAGCCAATGCCCCCTGGTGAATTCGAGCGCGATCGGCGCGTTGCAGCACCGCGCAACGAAACGCCGCGTCGGCGAGTCGGGTTTCAGCCGGTGCTCGCCCAGTTTCTCCGATCCCGACAGCCACGCCAGCCGGTCCTTGCGCACCAGCACATAGGGCGTCCCGCCGTCGGCCCCGACCACGGTGGGGGCTCCGGGCAGCGCCTCGAAACCCTGACCCGCCTGCTGGCAGCTTTGGCAGTAGCAGGTCGCCGCGACGATCGGCTTGCCCGTGAGTTCGAGCCGCACGGCGCCGCATTGGCACGACGCGGTGCGGGTTTCGGTACGGGCACGCTCTTGTATCTGGGGCACCGGATACGCTCCTTCGAATTCCTCCCTGTCGCGTAGCGATGGGGAGGGGGACCGCCGCGAAGCGGTGGTGGAGGGGCTGCGACCTCGCGCCCTTGCCCCTCCGTCAGCCCTTCGGGCTGCCACCTCCCCATGCCTTCGGCACAGGGAGGATCGGGCTCTACGCCTCGACGATCGGCGCGAAGCCGCCGTAAATCATGCGCGCGCCGTCGAAGGGCGTGTTGTCGGGATCGGGCTTCATCCGCTCGTCGGCCATCATCTTTTCCCAACCCTTGGTGCGCGTTTCCTTGTCGGGCCATTCGACCCAGCTGTAGACGACGGCCTCACCATCCTTCTTGTGCGCGGCGCGGGCATAGTCGGTGACCTTGCCGTCGGGGACGTCGTCGGCCCACGCCTCGACGACGCGCGTCGCGCCATAATCGAGGAACACGCCCGACATCTTCTGCGCCAGCTCGCGATAGGCTTCCTTGTTGGCTTCCGGGACGGGCACAATATAGCCGTCGGCATAACCGGTCTTGCTGTCGCCGCCCTTGGCGTCGTCGACGATCGAGTCGAATCCGCCGATGATCATCCGCTTGCCGTCGAACGGCATCTCGCCGCCCATCTGCGCCATGCGCGGATCGCTCATCATCTTTTGGTTCGCGGCATCGCGCGTCGCCTTGTCGGGATATTCGAACCAGCTGAAAACGACCGTTTCATCGGGCTTCGCCTGCACCGCGCCCTTGAAGTCGTTCACCTTGCCGTCGGGGACGTCGTCGCCCCAGCATTCGACCATGCGCGCGACACCGAATTCCTTGAACAGCGGCGCGGCATCGGCGGCATGCTTGCGATACGCTTCCTTGTTGGCGGTCGGCACCGCGGCGACAAATCCTTCTACATAGGTCATCTTGTCTCTCCTTCGGGGGGCTTGGGCGTTCTTGAAATCAGAACGTCTTTCCCTTCCCCCTTGATGGGGGAAGGATATGGAGCCTTATCGCGGAGCGATTAGGCGGAGTTGGATGGGGGTGATGCCGCGGCCTTGCGCAAGGGCGAGACCGCACCCCCGCCGCTGCGACTAGGTGGCCCAGCCGGTGGCCGGCCCGCCAAGTCTCGCTGCCTCCCCCATCGAGGGGGAGGGGCATGGGACGGGGTAATGATTCTCGATACGTCATGGCGTTTCTCAAATCTCGGCAGATGCTATGCGGGTGGGCCTGCCTCCTCGCTGAAGGCTTCGAGCTGCGCGTCCATCGCACGCTGGAATGCCGGCCGCGCGAGGCAGCGGTCGAGATAGGCCTGCAGCCGCGGCTGCTCGGCGATCAGCCCGGCCTCGACGGCCTCGCGCAGCACGGTCGCCATCGCGATGTCGGCGACGGTGAATTCGCCCGCGACATATTGTTTGTCGCCGATCGCGTCGTTCAGGCGGCCGAGCCGGCCCTGGATGAATTCGATCAGGCTCGGGCGGCGCAGCTTCGCCCATTCCTCGTCGGTCGAAAAGATATCGACATTGCCAAGTTCGAACAGCATCGGCTCGACGCTGTTATAGGCCGCGAACAGCCACGCGAGCGTGTTGGCGCGCTGCTGCGGATCGCGGGGCATCAGCCGCGCGTCCTTTTCGGCGAGGTGCAGCAGGATCGCGCCGCTTTCGAACAGGCGGATGCCGTCATCGTTGAGCACCGGCACCTGCCCCCATGGCTGGAACAGGAAATGGTCGGCGGGACGGTTGATCGCGCTGATCAGATGTTCGGCATAGTCGAGGCCGATTTCCTCGCACGCCCAGCGGGGGCGGAGGTCGCGGACATAGCCGCGCGCGAAATCGGGAACCCAGTCGAAAGCGGTGACTTCGATGTTGGCGTTGGGATTAACGGGCATGGCAGTGTCTCCTCGGTTGAGCGCGGGTCAGGCAGGCAGCGGTTCGCCGACCGCGCAGTCGGCCAGATGTGCCGCCATGGCGCTTTGAAAGGCCGGGCGCGACGTGCCGCGTGCGACATAGGCGGTCAGATTGGGGTGTGGCGCCAACAGCTGCGGATCGGCGTTGCGCAACACGTCGATCATCGCGATGTCGCCGATCGAAAAACGATCTTCCAGCCATTCGCGGTTCCCCAATGCCTGCGACAATCGGGCCAGCCGCTGCTCGGCAAAGGGTCTCGCCGCTTGTGTGGCGCCGGCGAGCCAGTCGGTGCCCCGTCCCTTGACAGTCAGCACGACCAAGGTCTGGATCACGGGTTCGACGCTGTTGAGCGCCGCAATCATCCAGCTGATCGCGCGCCCGCGCCCTTTCGCATCGCGCGGCAGCAGGCGTTCGTCGCCTTCGCCGATGCGGATCAGGATCGAACCCGTTTCGAACAGAATCAGGTCTTCCTCTTTATAGACCGGAACCTGTCCGAACGGCTGATCGGCCAGATAGGCCGGTTCCTTGTCCTCGAAAATGCCGCCGATCAGCCGCGTGGTGTAAGGCCGGCCGATTTCGTCGAGCGCCCAGCGGACGCGGATGTCCTTGATGCGGCCATGTGCGAGGCCGGGGACCGACCGGTAGGCGGTAATTTCGGGGACGGTTCGGTTCCCAACGGGCATGATCAGTTCCTCTTCCCTTTGATATAGGCGACGATCGACATCGCGTGGCCGTGGCCGAGGTCGAAATCATCCTTGAGCCAGTCGATGATCGCGCCGGGTTTGATGCCCGGAGCGAGCCCGTTTTCGTCAGCGAAGCCCTTGCCGATCGCGATCGCTTTCAGCGCTTCGGCCGACTTGCCGGTCTTGGCTTCGATATTGTCGAGATAGGCCTGAAAGCTCATGCCGCGGTTCCTTTCGACAGCGGGACCAGCGCGCGGAGGCGCGGATCGCGCAGCCACAGGCCGCCCCACAGCATCAGGCCCAAATAGACGCCGAACAATATATGGCTGAACAGCGGGCTGCCGATCCGCACATGCGTCGCGACCGCGCCGCCGAGATAGGCGGTGATCAGGATCGCGCCGAGGATCGCGGTGCGCGGCCAGATATAGAGCAGGGTCGGGATCAGCAGCAGCGTGCCGAGCATATACATGGTGCCGACGTCGAGTGGCCATCCAAGGCTCGGCGGGCTGTATTTGATCGCGGTCTCGGGCGACACCAGCTTTAGGCCGCAATCGAAGAGGAGGAAGAGGATCACGAGGCCGCTAAGTACGCGGCCGGCGATCACCTGGCCCTTGCCGGGGGTCGTATCGGTCATCCTCTTCCTCCTCCCTTATGCTCTGGTTATGCCGAAGCTTCGGCGGGTTCGCCGGCGGGGATCGCGGCCGGGTCCATCCACATCACTTCCCAGATATGGCCGTCGGGATCCTCGAAGCTGCGGCCGTACATGAAGCCGAAGTCCTGCGTCGGGGTCGGGTCGGCCTTGCCGCCGGCCTTGACTGCCTTGTCGACCTGTCCGTCGACCGCGTCGCGGCTGTCGGCCGAGACGCAGAGCAGGACCTGCGCGGTGGTGTGCGCGTCGGGGATCTTCTTCGACGTGAAGGTCGCCCATTTTTCATGCGTCAGCAGCATGACGTGGATCGAACCCTCTTCCACCACCATGCAGGCGGCGGTGTCGTCGGTGAAGGCGGGGTTGTTCGCCGCGCCGACCGCCTCGTAGAAAGCCTTCGACTTGGGAAGGTCGGTGACCGGCAGGTTCACGAAAATCATCTGGGGCATTACTCTCTCTCCTTTGGGGTGGTGGTTGTTGAAGTCAGCGTGCGCGGCGCGCGGCCGCAATTACCTGTCGCATCATGCCGCGCCTCCGCGCCCGAACAGCATCCGGACATAACGCTTCAAATGGGTGACGGTGCCGCGCGCGATCGCCGGGTCGTTCGTCGTTTTCGCCAGGACGAAGGCGCCCTGCAGCACCGACTGGACATGCTGGGCGAGACTGATCGCGGTGATGTCCTCGGGCACGCTATAAATGTCCATCGCCGCCTGGATGTCGGGCGCGAGCGCCTCGCAATAGGCGTTGATGCTCGCCTCGCACGCCGCGCGGATGCGGTCGTTCGTCGCATAGGCCTCCTGCACCATCGTGCCGACGAAGCAGGTATAATCTTCCGTAGGCCCGTCGAGCATCGCCAGGCGGAAATCGATATGGCCGAGCAGGCGGTCGAGCGGATCGTCGAGGCTGACATGCGGCGCGAGTTCGAACATCGGCCGCGCGCGTTCGGTCCAGCCCTCGGCCGCCGCGACCGCCAGCTCTTCCTTCGACGCGAAGTGATGGAAGAAGGCGCCCTTGGTCACCCCCGCCGCCGCGCAGATCTGGTCGACCGTCGTCGCCGCATAACCCTGCTTGCGCACCGTGGCGTGCGCCGCGGCGATCAGCCTGGCACGCGCGCTGCCGCGCGGGGCGCGGGCTCCGGGGGTGCCGCCGCCCGCCGGGGGGAC
>NZ_DATFFD010000273.1:0-2422 GCF_035250425.1 Sphingopyxis sp. | reverse complement strand
AAATCATCCTCGACCAGCTCGGCGGTCTTGCCGATCGTATAGCCCTGAATGAGCTCGGTGACCTCGGCGCCGATCATGTGCGCGCCGAGCAGTTCGCCGGTCTTGGCGTCGAACACCGTCTTGGTGAAGCCCTCGGCCTCGCCCAGCGCGATCGCCTTGCCGTTGCCGATGAAGGGGAAGGTGCCGGCCTTGACCTCGTAACCCAGCTCCTTCGCCTTTGCTTCCGTCAGGCCGACGCTCGCGATCTGCGGGCGGCAATAGGTGCAGCCGGGGATGTTGCGCGGATCCATCGCGTGCGGGTGGTTGCCCGCAATCGCCTCGACCGAAATCACCGATTCGTGCATCGCCTTGTGCGCGAGCCACGGCGGCGCGGTGACGTCGCCGATCGCCCAGATGCCGGGGACGTTGGTGCGGCACATCGCGTCGGTGTCGATATGGCCCTTGGTCGTCTTCACGCCGAGCGCTTCGAGGCCGATATTCTCGGTGTTCGGGACGATGCCGATCGCGACGATCGCGTGGCTGAATTCGGCGCTTTCGGTCTTGCCGTCCTTGGTCTTGATCTTGGCGGTCACGCCGGTCGCGGTCGCCTTCAATTCCTCGACGCCGGCGCCGGTGAAGATCGTCATGCCCTGCTTCTTGAGCGCCTTTTCGAGGAAGGCCGAGACATCGACATCCTCGACGGGGACGAGGCGGTCGAGCATTTCGACGACGGTCACGTCGACGCCCATGTCGCTGTAGAAGCTCGCGAATTCGATCCCGATCGCGCCCGATCCGATGACGAGCAGCTTCTTGGGCATTTCGGGCGGGACGAGCGCGTGGCGATAGGTCCAGATGCGCTTGCCGTCGGCGGGGGCGAACGGCAGGTCGCGGGCGCGGGCGCCGGTCGCGACGATGATGTTCTTGGCGGTCAGGGTTTCGGTTCCCTTCTCGCCTTTCACCTCGAGCTTGCCCGGTGCGGTCAGCTTGCCGTCGCCCATATGGACGGTGATCTTGTGCTTCTTCATCAGGAAGGCGACGCCCTGGCTCAGCTGTTTCGCGACGCCGCGGCTGCGCTTCACGACGGCGTCGATGTCGGCGCTGATCTGCGCCGCGACGAGGCCGTAATCGCCCGCGTGCTGCATATAATGATAGATTTCGGCCGAACGCAGCAGCGCCTTGGTCGGGATGCAACCCCAGTTGAGGCAGATGCCGCCGAGATTCTCGCGCTCGACGATCGCGGTCTTGAGCCCGAGCTGCGCCGCGCGGATGGCGGCGACATAGCCGCCGGGGCCCGAGCCGAGGACGATGAGGTCGTAGTTGGTGTCAGCCATTTTGAATCACATTCCGTACTAGGGCAAAAATCACGCCGAAAACGACGCCGTAGAAGATTGTATTCTTGATAAAATTCCACACCCCCATCATTCCGTCGTAGAACGCCTGAGGTTGAATATGATATTTGGCGCTACCACCCTTCGCTTTCCACAGCGAATTGCGGCCCCCGAATATCATCAAGACTTCGAGATTCTCTCCTCGGGGCAAAGATCTAGACGAGATAGCTATCGATTTCCCATCCTGAGAGACAGATATCGTGTTTTTCGCGATTGAGGACGTTTCCAGCACTTCTGATCCGGCCAGATCATAGTTGATATCTGAAAAGAACTCAAAATTTTCTATATTTGAGTATCCGCGATTATTTATTTCGACTTTGCAGAAATGAACGTCCACACCATCTTCAGAAACTGAAACTTGGTTCGAATTTATCAGCAACCGGGCGCTTAGATGGTTGATCTTATAGGTAACCATTCCCCGGTACTGATAGGCAGCGAAGCCTATCACAGCGGTAAACACCACCCCTGCGAGTGTGGCAAAAAGCTCCATGCCTTACGCCACCAGCCCCAGCGGGTTCTCCACCAGTTCCTTGAAGGTCTTCATCAGCAGCGCGCCATCCGCGCCGTCGATCGCGCGGTGGTCGAAGCTGCCGGTCGCCGACATGACGGTTGCGATCGCGAGCGCGTCGTCGACGATATACGGCCGCTTCTCGCCCGCACCGATCGCCATGATCATGCCCTGCGGCGGGTTGATCACCGCGGTGAATTGCTTGATCCCCATCATGCCCATGTTCGAGATCGAGGCGGTGCCGCCCTGATACTCATTGGGCTGGAGCTTGCCTTCCTTCGCCTTCGCGGCGAGCTCGGACATTTCAGTCGAGATTTTCGACATCGACTTGCCGCCGGCATCGACGATGATCGGGGTAATCAGCCCGCCGGGGATGCTGACCGCGACCGAGATGTCGGCGCGCTTATACTGGCGCATCACGTCGCCGCCGAAGCTCACGTTGCACGCGGGCACGCGTTCGAGCGCGACCGCGAGCGCCTTGATCAGCATGTCGTTGACGCTGAGCTTGACGCCGCGGCTTTCGAGGCTGGCGTTGAGCTCGCCGCGC
>NZ_DATFFD010000272.1:0-3011 GCF_035250425.1 Sphingopyxis sp. | reverse complement strand
GGCGAGCCTCGCTCCCACATTGTGTGCCAGTTGACGATGCCATATTGCTCGACGCCTGCCGCCCAGAAGTCCGGCATTCGCCCAACCGCCATCACGGTCATGAAGCCGCCGTAGGAACCGCCGGTAATTCCGATCTTCTCGGGATCGGCATAGCCGGATGCCACCAGGAATTTCGCAGCCCAAGCCTCGTCCTCCAGATCTCTGCCGCCCAGGTCGTTGCGGTTGGCCTGCTCGAAGGCGCGGCCGTAACCGGTGGAACCGCGCACGTTGGGCGCGATAACGAGATAGCCGCGCGACGCCAGGCCGACCGCGGTGCGGTCGAAATTGTCGAAGCTCTGCCCGGTCGGTCCGCCATGTGCGAGCACCACCACAGGCGCCGTTCCGTCGCGCTTCAGATTCCAGGGCATCCAGAGAATGGCACTGATGACGGTTCCATCCGCGCTTTTGTAGCGTACCACGCTACTGCGCGGCAGCGTATCCGGGTTAATACTGGCAAGACCAAGCCGGGTCAGTCGATTGGCGACGCCCCTTTCGAAATCATAAGTCCAATAGTCGAAGGGCGCACTGCCGGACGAGTGAGGGAATAGAAGTTGCCGACCATCGGGTGAGAAGGCCGGCAGGTTTCCGAAATAATCGGACACCTTACCCTCCGGCAGCTCCAGCCGGCGAGACGAATGCGAGGCGATGTCATAGGCATAAACTTCATCGCGGCCATCGACGTTCGAGGTCGTGATGACTGACCGGCCATCGGGAGAAAATGCTCCGGCTGCCTGTGGCCAAGCGCTCGAATGGACAGGTCTTCGTGCGCGGGTCTCCAGATCGAACAGCACGGCCTGCTGCAGCCCGGAAGCATTCTCACTCGTCAGCGAAAGAGTCCGGCCATCGGGCGAAAGCGCGCTCGCCGCCTCGTAGCGCTGTCCATCACCCGCGATCCGCGTCGAAGCACCGCTTGCCGTTTCGATGCGCCATACCGAGCTAAGCGTGTTCGCGGCGTTCATTCTGTTAGCATAGAGATAGCGGCCATTCGGGCTGAAATCGACCACGTACCAATAGGTCCCGGCTTCCTGCTCGTTGGTAAGAAGACGCGTCTTGCGACCCGCCAGGTCGAGGACCGCGACATTCGTGCTCGATTCCGAGGCGACGCGCCGATTGAACGCGATCAGCTGCGAATCGCGCGTAACTGCGAAGGGCCCGGTGTCTGAGGCGTCGGGGCTGGCGGAAAGATTGACCGCCGCACCGCCGTCCGCAGGAATAGCATAAAGATCGTAGATCTCGCGTCCGCCGATGTCAGACGCGTAGAGGATCCATTTCCCGTCGGGCGTCGCCTGGGGATAGAAGGTCTTGTCTTCTGATTGCTGCAGCTGGAGCGGGAAGCCGCCCCCGTGCGGCACGCGCCAAAGATTGTTCCGGCCGGTCAGATCGGTCGTCATGACAACATCGCCGCTCGACGTCCAAGTCGCGAAATAGCTCGACCGGGTAAAGAACAGATCAGCGATCGGGACGGGCTGCGCACTGCCGTTGGGCGGCGAGACGAGGCTGCGCGGATCTGTTAAAGGTCGATCCGGCGTGCCCGTCAGGACGGGCGTTCCGGGACGCTTGGGATCGAGTGGAACATCCTGTGCCGCCACCATCGTGGCACCAGCGAGAAGCAAGGCCATTAGGCCGGTTTTCATCATGATTTTATCTGTCCTTTGCTGGACCGGGCAGCCCGAAGAGCGCTCGCCTCGATACCCGATCGACATATCGCGCACTGCGCGCCCCTCGTATCGGTTCCCAATTCCATGTGATCGACAGCCGTCAACATGGCCCGCGTCTACAGGATGGACCCAAGTCTTCAATTGTATCGACTCTCCTTTTTTTGTCCTCCCAATGACGAAAAACGCACGGTCGCCTTCCAGGGACAGAAGGAAGTTGAAACTTTGCAGGAAACGAGAAATTTCGGCTTCGAAAACATGGTTCAATGACGGAAGCGTCGAAATGCTCACCCGATGGGTTTCCATTGGCGTTCCACTTGAGGTTTTGTCCAAATACCGGCCGGAACGACCGAGAAGCCCCCCCCCCCGCTATCTTGATACGCGGCATGATACCTCCGAGCATCGGGCGGTAAAAAGGGAAGGCCCGCATGGGTCGAAGTTTTCCGCTCCTCGCCCCTTGTCAGGGAGTGAGGCTAGCGCTTAGCGTCGCAAGATGACCCGCTCGGCAAACCGCGTCAAAACTTATCGGAAATCGCGCCGACCGCTTTGGATTGTCTGTGCCAAACTATGCTTGGCAGCCACATTATTTCCATTGTGTGGACTCTATGCGCCACCGGCTGCGGCGCAAAGTCGATGCATTTTGTTCGTGACAGCTGGCGGCCCCCTGTCGCAGGTGTTGCGATCCTATGCTCGCCAGGCCGGAATACAGGTGATCTTTGATGAGCGAACAGCGTCGAAAGAACGCGTCGCGCCGACAAGATCGCACGGCTGTCCCGACGCCCAGCTCCGTCTCATTCTCGCAGGAACGGGTCTGTCATATCGGCGTATCGGCAATGACCTCTATGTAATTTCGAACGCTGCACCCCGAGAGCCGGAGCGACGGGAGCAAATCGAACCCCCGGTAGAAGAAATTATCGTGACGGCAAGGCGCCGCCCCGAGCAGGCCGTCAACGTGCCGATCTCCCTGACCCAAGTTTCGGGCGCCACCCTTGAGGAACGACCGGTCAGCAACGTCGCGGATTTTCTCCAGGAAGCACCGGGCGTTGGTATATATGATCAAGGCAATGGATTCTCGAGGATCATGATCCGGGGTGTTTCCACGACGCTCGGCGCTAACGAAAACGGCTATTACCTCGATGATCTTCCTTTCACCGGAGTTACTGTCCCCATCAGCCCGGACGTTCGCGCCTGGGATCTCGATCGGGTAGAAGTTTTGCGCGGACCTCAAGGTACATTGTTCGGTGAAGGTTCGCTCGGCGGCACGGTTCGCATTCTGACAACGGGCGCCAATTTGGATGAATGGCAAGCAAAGGCGGG
>NZ_DATFFD010000271.1:0-12393 GCF_035250425.1 Sphingopyxis sp. | reverse complement strand
GTAACCGTGTCCTGAAGGCCGCCTTGCGGGAAGCCGCTTTGCAGTGCTGATAGCCGCTCTTTGCGAGGAGCGGTGATGAGCGAGGATATCGGAGCGGCGGGAGCGAGTGCTCTTGTGACCGGTCATATGAGTGATCGTATGAGCAGTCGGATCGCGCTCGTTGGCGGTCGTCGCCGTTGGTCGGTGGATCAGAAGCTGGCGATCCTGCGCGAGGCGTTTGGCCCCGACGGCTCGGTCTCGGCGACGTGCCAGCGGCACGCGGTCGGCAGCGGGATGCTTTATACGTGGCGCCGGCAGGCACTGACGGGCGATCTGATGGGAGCGAAGCGCACGCCGGTGCCATCGTTCGCCGAGGTCGAGGTGTCGGCGCCGGCCACGGCAACGGCAGGCAGTGGCCAGATCGGGATCGAGCTGCCGTCAGGCGTGCGGATCACCGTCGACGCGGCGGTCGATGCCGACGCGCTGGCCCGGGTGATGTCCGTCCTTGCCCGATGATCCCGCTTCCGCCGACGACACGGATATATCTGGCCTGCGGCGCCACCGACATGCGCAAGGGGTTCGATGGCCTCGCGGTGCTGGTGCAGCAGGTGCTGGAGAAGAGCCCGCACTCGGGGGCGCTGTTCGCGTTCCGCGGCAAGCGCGGCGATCTGGTCAAGTTGCTCTGGTATGACGGCCAGGGCCTGTGTCTCTTCTCGAAGCGCATGGACCGGGGCCGGTTCGTCTGGCCCATCACCAAGGCCGGCAAGGTGAGCCTCACCGCGGCGCAGCTTTCGATGCTGCTCGAAGGCATCGACTGGCGGCGTCCAGAACGCACTGCGACGCCTTTGCTTGCAGGGTAAAAAGTGGCGGATTAGTGAGGGTTTTACTGGCTTTGCGGAGCCCGTTTTGCTAGGTGTTCCGGGTGTCGGAACCAGCCTCTTCCAGCATCGACAAAGACGCCCGGATCGCCGAGCTCGAAGCCGCTCTCGCGGCCCGCGATACGCTGATCGATACCCTCCGCCACCAGCTTTCCCAGCTCCGCCGCATGACCTTCGGCCAGTCGTCGGAGAAGCTCGCGCTGCAGATCGAGCAACTCGAGCTTGCCCTCGAGGAGCTCGAAGGCGAAGCCGAGGTCGCCGATAGCCGAACGACCGAACGGGCACCCGCCGAGCGACCCTCACCGGTGCGGGCCTTGCCCGATCATCTGCCGCGCGCTGAACGGCGGATCGAGCCCGAGGCCGGCAGCTGCACCTGCCCCGATTGCGGCGGCGCGCTGCGCCCGCTCGGGCAGGACAGCGACGAGCAGCTCGACATTGCCCCGGTTCAGTGGCGCGTCATCCGCACCGTGCGGCCCAAGTATAGCTGCCGCGCCTGCGACAGGATCGTCCAGGCACCGGCGCCAGTGAAGGCGATCGCCCGCGGTAAGGCGAGCTTCGCCACGCTCGCCCATGTCGTCGTCCACAAGTTCGATCACCATCTCCCGCTTTATCGCCAGGCAGAGATGATGGCGGCACAGGGTATCGATATCGATCGCTCGACCCTCGCCGGCTGGGCGGGCCAGGCCGCGCATCTGCTCGATCCCATCGTGAGCCGGATCCGCGAGGAAGGGCTGAGGGCCGCCAAGCTCCACACCGACGACACACCGGTGCCGATGCTCGTGCCGGGCAAGGGCCGGACTGCGCAGGCGCGGCTCTGGGCCTATGTCGTCGATGACCGTGCATCGGGCGCCGCCACCCCGGCGCTCGCCTGGTATCGGTTCACGCCCGATCGCAGCGGTATCCATCCCCAGAGCGAGCTCAGGTCGTTCACCGGGCTTCTCCAGGCCGACGGTTATGCCGGATACGACAAGCTCTACCAGGAGGGCCCCATCCAGGAGGTCGCCTGCTGGGCCCATTTCCGGCGCAAGATATTCGAGTGCCACCAGACGAGCCCGACGCCGCTCACCACGGATCTTCTGACACGCATCTCCGGGCTCTACCGGATCGAAGAGGACGTCCGCGGCCAGCCGCCCGATGTCCGGCGCCGACACCGGCAAGAGCAAGCAATGCCACAGATCGACGCGCTTCACGGCGTGATCGACGACGCCCTACGCCGCCTGTCGCCCAAGTCGACGATGGCAAAGGCGCTCGCCTATGGCCGCAAGCGATGGGATGCGCTCACCCGCTACACCGGCGAGGGGCAGGCAGAGATCGACAACAATATCGCCGAGCGCGCCATCCGATCGATAGCCATCGGTCGCAAGAACTGGCTGTTCGCCGGATCGAAGGCCGGCGGCGAACGCGCCGCCGCCATCTACTCCGTCATCGAGACGGCGAAGCTCAACGGGGTCGAGCCGCAGGCCTATATCGCCGACGTCATCGAGAAGATCGCCTCAGGCTGGCCCGCGTCCCGATGGGACGAACTCATGCCGTGGAACTGGAAGTCCGAGCAGCAGCAGATCGCTCAGGCCGCGTAACTGCGGCCTTCAGACCACGCTTACCTACCTTCGGCAGCGGCTCTGTAGACACCGTAGCCAACGCGGACAAGAAGCCCTTCCCTGCACATCATGGGAGGATATTGCCGGGGAACGCCGATGACTTCCAAATCTTTGGTCCGGACGATCCCATTCCGTTTGGCCAGTTCAACTGCACGCTCCCGCAATGATAATCGGGGTCGCCGTTCCGAGTGCTTGAAGCTCTCCAAAGCAACCTTCGCTGGAGTACGCCTATGTTTCTGTGGTTTTTCAGAGTCTTCCGACCACAGGTACTCGTCACCACCGTCGTCGCGGAGCCATTTCAGTACATCAGAAGGCACTTGCCCACTGCTCTCTTCACTTCCTAGCGAAACACCGTTTTCAGAAGTGATTATCGTTTTCCTTCGACTCTTATCGGCACGCATATCCGCGACACGGCCCGATCTGACAATCGACCTGTCCGCGCCCTGTTCGCATTGGCGGAAGACGCCCACTCCGCAGAAGACGAGCGCCCGAATGCGAGCGTCCGGGCCCGCGGCACTGCGGGCAATCCTCTCTAGCCGCGCACCGCCTCGGTCAGCATGGCGAGCGCGATGGTCACGGCGCCGTCCAGCACGGCCTCGCGGCCGATATCCCCAAGATGATGCTCTTCGATTTTGGTGCCTCGGGCACCGGCAGTCGCGACATAGAGGAGGCCCACCTCTTCGTCCTTTTCCTGCGGGCCGCAAAATCCGGTGACAGCAACGGCCAGCCGGGCATGGCTATGCGCCAATGCGCCTTCGGCCATCGCGGCGGTCACTTCGGGGGTTACCGCTTCGCAGCGCTCGGCGAGCGCGCGTTCGATGCCGAGCAATTCGCATTTGGCATCGATCGAATAAACGACGAACCCGCGCTCGAGATGCGACCCGAGATTGGCGTCGCGCGCAAAATGGGCAGCAAGCTGGCCGCCGGTGCAGCTCTCGGCAGTCGCGATTTTCAGATCCGTATCTTGCAGCGCCGCCGCGAGATCGCGGGCAGCGCTATCGTCGGCCGAGGGACTGATCACATCGTTGCCAATGCTGCGGGCGGAAGGCCTTCGGCGTCGGCCTGCCGCTTGAGCTCGTCCTTGCGCGCGAGAAGCTGCTCGCCCAGCGCGTCGAGATCGACGTCGGCGGCGCGCGCCTGCTGGAACATATTGTCGTGCTGCTTTTCTTCTTCCTTCACATGATGCTTGATCTCTTCGGACAGCACCTTGACCTTCGCCTCGAAATATTCGTCGCCGGCCCCGGATGCCTCGATGTCGTTGATCAATATCTTCGCGCCGTCATGTTCGACATAAGCTTCCTTGAGAAGATCCTCGTCGACCTTGCCCTTGAGCGCCGGGTAGAAGACTTCCTCTTCGACCTGTGCGTGGATCTTGAGTTCGGTGCAGATCTGGCTGGCGAGCCTGGCCTTCTGATCGCTGTCCTTGGCCGCTTCGAACTGTTCGAACAGTCCTTCGACGCGGCGGTGATCCTTGGCGAGAATATGGGTGGCGTCGGTGTCGGGGCGTTCCATTGCAGTCTCCGTCCATTGCTGCCCCCCACTTCGCTCAGAACGAGAGAGACGGCGGAAAGTTTCCGGCGGACCGCGCATCGCTCACACCAGCGCGACCCGACGGCAAGGATCCAGTATGGAAAAATGCGTGGCGTCAGGCGCGTAGCGCGCCGGCGCGCGCCATCTCACCCGGGATCAGCTCGCGCAGCCGCGCGATGCTGCTCGCGGCATCGCGGTGATGGACGAAGATGCCGCCGGCGCCCTCCCAGAGATGCGCATGCTTCAGCTGATCGTCGACAAGGATATCGCCCGCCTGCGCATGATTGCGCTTGTCGACCGCCATCACGGTCAGGATCTGCGTACCGGGAAAATGTTCGGCCGCCCAGCGGATCTTCTGCGGCGCCGCCCAGTTGCCGCGCGGCAATCCGGTGAGGATGACCGGAAGCAGATGTCTGACCGCCGCGAACAGCTCCATCGCGTCAGGCATGAGCGGCAGCGTGCCGTAGAAGTCGGGGTGACGTGCGATCTCGCGCCAGAAGCCGGCGATGCCATGGCGTTTTTCATAGGCGCGCGGCGGCATGCCGAGCAACTCGGTGGCGCCGCGCTCGAAATCGGCGAGCACCCCGTCGCAATCGAGATAGAGCTGCATGTCTCAGGCCTCCCAGCGCTGCGGCCTCAGCGCGACCGGCACCGCGGGGTCGATCGGCCGCCATCCCGATGCCGCGATCACGTCATTGCTTTCCTTCGCCGCGCGCCCGGACCCGAGCGACCAGGTGATATGAAAGTGGCTCCCGTCGCCGCGCGCGGTCGTGCCGCCGATCGCGACGACGAGCGCCTGCACGCCCGCGCCGTCATCAGCCTCGCCGACGACCGCCCCACCGGTCTCTGCAGGCAGCGGCGTCGCGCCGTCGGTCCCGAAGCGCAGCGTGACATGATCGGCGATGAGACGCGGATAGCGCGGGGGAAAAAGCACGAGCAACCGGTCGCGCTCGGACGCTTCGAGCTTCCAGCCGGCGATCGACCTGCCCACGTCCGGACCTTCAGCGCGTCAGATATCGCTCGACGGCATCGGCGCGGTTGCCGACCGCATCGACCGCTCCCTGGAGCCGCTCGCGGCTCACCCCGAACTTGCCGGTCCGGTAATCGATTTCATAATCTTCGCCCATCGCGACGCGCGAGCGATCCTGCGGACCGCGAATTATCTTGCCGTCTGCCATGCCGGCCTCCTTTCTTGCTTTCGATGATGGCAACGAACGGGATTCGGGCAAGTTGCACGCACGGCCGCGGCCGACGAAACGAAGGGCGTCCGATTCGAGGCCTGGACTCATGCACCGCACCCGCGTCCCCAAGCCGAAGCGGCCCCCGCTCCGCCACCGTTCCGAAGCGGGGGCGTCAAGGATTTCGCGCATCGGCTCGCGCAGGCAGTCGCGCAAATGGATCCGGCTAAATTCACCGCTGCCCTGTCCAAGTTACAGCGATTTGGCACAATCAGGTGCACAATTTGGCTGGCGATTTAGGTCAAGCCAGCAAAATCAATAGCTTAAGCACCGGCTGGCTGGGGCGGCAGGATTCGAACCTGCGAATGGCGGCATCAAAAGCCGCTGCCTTACCACTTGGCGACGCCCCAACAGGCCGGTGCGAGCGCGTCTATAGCGCCTCTCGGCCGCTTGGCAAGCTAGCCAGTCAGAGCCGGGTAACCCAGCCATGCGGATCGGCGGCGCGGCCGCGTTGGATGTCGACTAGCTTGTCCTTGAGCTTCGTTGTCACTTGTCCCGGGCCGCCGGCGCCGATCGTGAAGCTGCTCTGCCCGCGCGTCACCTTGCCCACCGGGGTCACCACCGCGGCGGTGCCGCAGGCGAAGCTTTCGGTCAGCTTGCCGCTTTCCGCATCGGCCTGCCACTGATCGATCGCATAGGGTTCCTCGCGCACCGTCAGCCCGCCGTCGCGCGCCAGCGTGATGATCGCGTCGCGCGTGATGCCGGGCAGGATCGTGCCGGTCAGCGGCGGGGTGACGATGCTGCCGTCGTCGAAGACGAAGAACATGTTCATACCGCCGAGCTCCTCGATCCAGCGATGTTCGGCGGCATCGAGGAAGACGACCTGGTCGTGGCCCTTGGCGATCGCCTCACGCTGCGCGACGAGGCTGGAGGCATAGTTGCCGCCGCATTTGGCGGCGCCGGTGCCGCCCGGCGCGGCGCGCGTATAATCCTCCGACACCCACAGCGAGATCGCGGGGGCGCCCGACTTGAAATAATTGCCGACCGGCGAGGTGATGACGAGGAACTGATATTCGGCCGCGGGCTTCACGCCGAGGAACACTTCGCTCGCGAACATGAAGGGGCGGAGGTACAGCGCGCCGCCGTCGACGGGCGGGAACCAGCTCGCGTCCGCGGCGACGGCTTCTTTCACCGCGGCGATGAACAATTCCTCGGGCAGTTCGGCCATCGCCATGCGGCGCGCGCTGGCGTTGAAGCGTGCGGCATTGGCCTCGACGCGGAACAACGCCATCGATCCGTCGTCGAGGCGATAGGCCTTCAGCCCCTCGAAGATCTCCTGCGCATAATGAAGCACCGCGGTCGCGGGATCGAGCGACAGCGGTCCGCGCGGCATCACCTGCGCATCGTGCCAGCCCTGCCCCTCGGTATAGCGGATCGACACCATATGATCGGTGAAGACGCGCCCGAAGACGGGGTCGGCAATCGCCGCCGCCCGTACATCGTCCGCGATCAGATTGGGGTGCGGCAGATGGGTGAAGGCGGGAGCGGACATCAAAAAATCCCTGTGGCTTTGGGGTCTATGGAGCGGGCCTCTTGCCAAAGACGGGCGCGGCGCGCAACGGTAGCGACTATGCCGGATGAAAATTTTCTTTCACAAGTACCCGCCGCCTCTGCTCTTTTCTTGCGCGAAGACGAGGTGCGTCGCGGCATCGAATTCCTCTTTTTCGCTCACGCCTCGCTGTGGCGCGCGATCGACGCGCGGCTCGCCGAAAAGGAGCTGGGCCGCGCGCATTACCGCGCGCTTTATTTCATCGCGCGCCAGCCGGGGCTGACGATTTCGGACCTGCTCGCCCTGCTCGGCATCACCAAACAGTCGCTCGGCCGGGTGGTGAAGGAACTGGAGGCGCGCGAATATCTGACGACGCGCCCGGGCAATCGCGACAGGCGGCAAAAGGAATTGCGCCTGACCGATACCGGCCGCGCGGTCGAAACGGTGATTTTCGGCACGCTGCGCGACACGATGAGCCGCGCCTATACGCATGCGGGGCAGCAAGCGGTGACGGGGTTCTGGCAGGTCAGCGAGGCGCTGGTCCCGCCGCGCGAGCGCCGCCGGATCGCGATGCTGGGGAAAGATACGGGTTAGCTCTCCTATTCCGTTCGCATCGAGCGAAGTCGAGATGCCCATCGGCTGGGCGCCGCACTGATGGGTGTCTCGACTTCGCTCGACACGAGCGGGTTATGGGGGGTTAGCCTTCGCCCCGCGCAATATCCGCCAGCTCACGCCCGCGATCGCGCGCCGCGCGCAGCACGCCCGTCAGCAGCGCCGCCAGCTGGCCGTCGCTGTCGAGTATGTCGAGCCCGGCCTGCGTCGTGCCGCCCTTGCTCGCGACCTGCGCGACGAGCACGCCCGGCTTTTCGCCGCTGTCGGCAAGCAGCGCGGTCGCGCCGCCGAACGTCGCGGTCGCGAGCGCCAGCGCGTCTTCGGCGGACAGGCCGAGGCGTTCGCCCGCCGCCGCATAGGATTCGATCAGGCGAAAAACGAAGGCGGGACCGCTGCCGGTAAAGGCGGTGACAAGATCCATCGTCGAATCGTCGGCAAGGCGCACCGTCTTGCCCAAAGTGTCGAGCAGCGCGTCGATCGCCTTATCGTCGGCGTCGCCCAGCGTTGCGACCGCGGACACGCCCGCGCCGATGCGCGCAGCGAGGTTCGGCAGGATGCGGACCTGCGCGCCCGCGTCGGGGAAACGCGCGGCCAGATCGGACAGCGATACGCCCGCAAGGATCGACAGCAGATGAACCTTGCCGGTCGCGAGCGGCGCCAGCACATCAGCCACGTCGCCCAGCTGCTGCGGTTTCATGCCGAGCATGATCCAGTCGGCGCTGCCGCCCGCGGCCTGCCATTCATCCAGCGACGCGTGCTGGGCGATGCCCGCGCGCGCCGCCGCATAGGGATCGACGATCGCGACCAGCGCCGGGTCGAGACCCGCCGCCAGCCAGCGATCGAGCATTGCGCCCGCCATATTGCCGCAGCCCACGAGCAGGAGCCGGCCGGAGAAATTCCGCAATGCTTTGGTCATAGGTTCTTCTTTTCCGTCTTAGCGACAGCTGCTCTCGGGTCCCGACAACAGGTCGAGGCAGCGGCCATCAATCTTGTTCGCATCGACGGGCACGCCGATGACCGACGCCAGCGTCGGCAGGATATCGACCGTCATCACCGCATTGGGCTGTTCGAAGCCCGCGAGCCCCTTGCGCCAGAAGAGCATCGGCACGCGGCGGTCATAATCCCACACCGACCCGTGCGTCGCGACATAGCCGATGCCCGATTCGGGGATCGGCGTGACCCGCGGCTTGAGCGCGATGATGAAATCGCCCGACCGCTGCGGGTTGTAGGAGGCGCGCAGCTTGTCGAGCAGGCTCCACGTATCGGGCGCGCGTTTCGAGATCGGATGCGCGTCGAGCTGGTCGCGCGTCACGACCGCCTCGACCTGCGGATGCGCGCGCAGCCGCGGCAGGATTTCGGCGAGCACCGCCCCCCGCTGCGCCGCGGTCAGCGCCTTCGAGAAATAATAATCGTCGCCGTCGCCATAGAATATGGGCTGCGGCAGGCCGAGTTTTTCGGCGACTTCCTTGCCGATCGCGCCGGGGTTCAGCGCCTTGTCGATGCGCTGTGCATCGGGCCAGGCGTTCTGGCGATTGCGTTCGGGCAGGTCGTGGCCGCCATGGTCGGCGGTCAGCGCGACGACATAGTCGATCCCCGTGGCATCGAGCCGCGCAAAGAAGTCGCCGAGCTCGCGGTCGAGCCCCGCCATCTGGAGGCACATTTCGCTGCCTTCGGTGCCGGTGCTGTGCCCGACATAGTCGGTCGCTGCCAGGCCGACGATGAGCAGGTCGGTGCCGCTTCCCTCGCCCATCTTGCGTACCTGACGCAGCGCCGCGGCGGTCGCGAGCACTGCGCCGTCGGCTTCGGGCGATGCCATGAATTTGCGGAAGTCGCCGGCGTCACGCGCCATTCGCCCGGTGCCCACCGTCGCGCCCTTGTCGCCAACCGGGATCGCGATATCGTGCGTCGTGCAATCGACGGGCAGCGTCAGCGCGGGGCGCGGCTGGTTGATCGCGGCGGCGATCGCGGCGCTCGCCTGCTGCGCGGCCGGCGACAAGGTCGTGCCGCGATAGCTGGTGAGCCCGGTCGGGACGAGCCACATCAACTCGTCGGCTTGCCGGCCGCCCATCATGATCGCCGAACGATCCTTGCCCGATACCGAGACGACCTGCGCCTTCGGATCGCGCGCCTTCATCAGATCGCCGAGCGTCGGAACGAGCAGATGGTTCACCGATGGCGCATATTGGCCGCTTTTCGACGTCGTGCCCGCGACCGTCTCGTCCTCGGCGCAATAGACGCGCTTGTCTTCGCGGGCGACCGACAGGTCGAAATAATTATTCGCGACGATCCCTGTGCGCGCTGGGTGGCTGCCGGTCAGGATCGTCGAATGACCGGGGCAGGTTTCGGTCGCGCCGTGCGCCTGATAGCCCGACGGGAAAACGATGCCCGATGCGAGCCGTGCGAGGCCGCCGGTGAAACGCCCGCGATATTCGGCAAAGAGATCGGCTGAAAACTGGTCGACCGCGATCATCACGACGAGCTTTGGCGCCGGGGTCGTGGCGGTAACCTTCTGCACCGGTGGCGCCGAATTCTGCGCGAGACCGGTTCCGGCAGCGGCAACATAAAGCACGGCGGCAAGGGCAGTGGACAGATATTTCAGCTTCACGGACGGCTTCTCCAACCTAGGGGTGTCAGCGCGGGCTGTGCTCTCGTCGAAAGCCGCCTATATGGCAAGCCTTCGAACGATGAACGGGCGCGGGCAGGGCATGAATTTGACAAGTGAGGCTTTTGTGACACGCGCATGGCGAACCGTGCTGGTTTTGCTGGCGCTGACGCTCGTCACCATGAGCCCGGCGCATGCGCAATCGACGCATATCCAGCCGAAACTGGTCGCCGAGTCGGCAGCGCCCGCGCCGGGCAGCAGCACGACGCTCGCGTTGACGATGGCGCCCGAGCCGACCTGGCACGGCTATTGGGCGAATGGCGGCGACGCGGGGTTCGGCCTGTCGGTCGAGTGGAACGCGCCCGAGGGGGTGACGATCGCGCCCTTCCGCTATCCGGTGCCCGACGCACTGATCCTCTTTGGCATGATGAACCATGTCTATGAGCATCCCTATGCGCTGCTCGCCGAGGTGCAGGTCGACAAAAGCGTTGCGCCGGGCACCGACCTGACATTGTCGGGGGTTGCGAACTGGCTCGCCTGCACCGACAAGGTGTGCGTGCCCGAGAAAGCGGTGATTTCGGTCGCGCTGAAGGCGGGCGACGGCAAGATCGCGACCGCTGAGCGTACCCGCTTCGACGGCTGGCGCGCGCTGCTGCCGCAGCCGCTCGACCGCCATGGCAGTTGGGAAAGGCGCGGCGACATGGTGCGCTTTGCCATCCCCCTCCCCCAAGACACCGCACTCGACCGGCCACATCTCTTTCTCGAGACGGATAATCTGGTCGATTATGCCGCGCCGCAAAAATTCAGCCGCAACGGCGATTGGATCATCGTCGAGACCAGGACGAAGGGCGATGCTGCGGGCGCCGTTCGCGGATTGCTTAAACTGTCGGGCGGCCGCGGGCTGACCGTCGACTTCGAACCCGAAGCAGTGCGGCTGTCCGGCGAACCCATTGCGGCCGCGCCGAACGCGATCGATATGACATTGTTCTGGACCGCGCTGAGCGGCTCCATCCTCGGCGGGCTGATCCTCAACCTGATGCCCTGCGTCTTCCCGATCCTGAGCCTGAAAGCCTTGAGCCTTGCGCGATCGGGCGGCGAGGCACGCGAAGCGAAGATTGAGGCTCTCGCGTATACAGCCGGTGCCGTGCTCGTCTCGCTGGCGCTCGGCGGCATCCTGCTCGCGCTGCGCGCGGCGGGCGAGCAGATCGGCTGGGCATTCCAGTTGCAGCACCCACTCAGCGTATTGGTGCTGCTGCTCCTCGCCATCGCGATCACGCTAAACTTGCTGGGCACATATGAATTGCCGTCGTTCGGTGGCGGCCAAGCGCTCGCAGGCAAGGCAGGTGCGGCGGGCGGCTTCTGGACCGGCGCGCTCGCCGCTTTCGTGGCAACGCCGTGCAGCGGCCCGTTGCTCGGCGCGGCACTCGGTGCGACGCTGGTCCTTCCGACATGGGCGGCGCTGCCGATTTTCGGCGGACTCGGATTGGGCCTCGCCCTGCCCTTCCTTGCCATCGGCTTCATCCCGGCACTTCGCAATCGCTTACCAAAGCCGGGGCCGTGGATGGTTACATTCCGCAAGTGGATGGCATTACCGATGGGCCTGACGGTGCTCGCCCTGTTCTGGCTTCTGGATCGCCAACTCAGCGGGAGCTCCGTTGTTTATCCCGTCACAGTGGCGTCGATGACCGCGCTGTTGCTCGGCGCCTATGGGGATCGCCAGCGCGGCAAGTCGAGCAAGCGCCTCATGTTTTTTTCCGCTGTCATATTTTCGATCGCCTTAGCCGGGGCGATCCTCCAATTGACATCGCGCGATTTTGGCGACAGCCCGGCAGCAACATCAGCGAGCAAATCCTTCTCTGCCGACGCGCTCGCCAAGGCGCGCGCCACCGGCAAACCCATCTTCGTCTATTTCACCGCCGACTGGTGCCTGTCGTGCAAGGCGAACGAAGCCGGCGCGATCAACCGCGAGGCTGTGCAGGAGGCGTTCGACAAGGCGGGTGTTGTCACGCTCGTGGGCGACTGGACCAATGGCGACCCGGTCATCACGCGCACGCTCGCCGAACATGGCCGCAACAGCGTGCCGCTCTATCTCTGGTATGCACCGGGCGCCGCGAAGCCCGAAATCCTGCCGCAGATTCTGACGCCGGGAATTTTGACGGAAAAGACCGACCGATGACCGAAGCACCAATAAATAGGGACAGTCCCTATTTAATCAGCACTTCCGGCGGGAGGCGACAGCGAAAGCAATTAAATAGGGACTGTCCCTATTTAATTGCGACAGCGTGATGGCCAAACAGCGCGCCGACCAGTTGCTCGTCGACCGCGGCCTCGCCGAAAGCCGGACACGCGCGCAGGCGCTGATCCTCGCGGGACTCGCCTTTGTCGGCGACCGCAAGATCGACAAGGCGGGGCAGCAGCTTGCGGCAGATGCCGAGATCAGCGTCAAGGGCCGCGACCATCCGTGGGT